>NZ_JACAPM010000043.1:0-89702 GCF_013385695.1 Pseudomonas sp. D8002 | reverse complement strand
AACCATAAGCCGCCGTTACCGCAGCAACGGATATGCCCCCCAATCAAACCAGATGCAGATGGTTATCCCAAAACCCCGCCGGCAACTCCAGCGGCTTCGCCACCAACGGCACCTGCCGACAATCATAAAACCGGCAACGGCCCTGCCCGGAAGTCACCACAAACCCATCAGCCACCGCACCCACCCCGGCACAATCCGGCAACGGCCCGTCCAGCAGCAACTGCGCGCTGTCCATGTTCCAGATAAAGAACCGATTCCCCCGAGGCGCCGTCAACGCCACCAGCCGCAACTCACTGTGCACCGCAACGCTGGCCGTGTAATGCCCCATGGCCTGCAGCTGCTCATCCGCCACCGGAAACGCCACAAACGCCTGCCCCGGTCGCTTGATCGCCAGCAACTCCGACCGCTCATGAGACGCCCCCATGAACTGCTGCCCCGCGAGGATCGTCCCGTCGCTGGCAATCCCCATATGCCGCACACTGTTCATCTGCTGGCTCAGGGTCTCCTTGCTCAACAGCGTCCCGTCGCGCTTCATCAGGACCAGGCTCGGCTCCATGGCATTCAGGTTCATCTCGACCCGGCTCTCCGCCTCGGTACGAATCCCGCCATTAGCCACCACCAGCGTCTCGCCATCAGGCATCCACGACACCTGATGTGGCCCAATCCCATGGGTAGAAATCTCCCCGGTGTGCACCAACCGCTCACCTTCGAACCGATACACCCCAAGCAAGCCGCGACCCGGATCGGACGTGTCGTTCTCCGTGGCATACAACCACTCGCCATCCTTGTGCACCACCGCATGCCCATAAAAGTGGCGATTGGCGTTGGACGTAATGGTCTGCAGCAGCGCCCCGTCACGCAAGTCGATCAGGTAGCTCTCGGTGCCCGGCCGGCGGGCGACAAACAGTGCAATCGGCAATGTCGGGTGGTTGATGATGTCGTGGCAACGTTGGCCAACCTGGGTCGCAAACACTTGTTTGCCGTCCAGGTGGAAGCCGACGGCGTAGTGCTTGCCATCACCGTCATCGCGCGCTGAGAGCAGTAGCGGGCTTTTGCCCTTCTGCTTGAACAGCGTCCAGCCACCCAGGGTAATTGCGCTGAGCAGCACGCTGCCGAGGGCCAAAGCCTGTCGCCTGAGCATCATCAGTCACCGTCGTTGGCGTTAAAGCCCAGTTGGATGCCCAGCGCCTTGGCCAGTTCGCCTTCGTGCAGGCGGTGGACCACGTTGAGGCTGTCGTAGATGTCGTTGAGTTGCTGGCGCCCGGCATCGTCGGCCAGCATTTCATTCAGCGTACGCTGGTTGCTGGCGAAGAGTTTCAGGGAGGCGGCATACGCGGCGTCGATCTTGTCAGCCAGGGGCTTTTGATCGGCAGGCAACAGGCCGCGCAGGCCTTTGTTGTCGACGCCGACCCAGACGGTCTGGGCGGCAGCCAGGCTGGCTTCCAGGCTTTGCAGGGACGACTGGCTGCGCCACGCATCGGCCTGGAACGGTTGCGGGATGCCCTTGGTCTGGCGGCCCATCGGGGTGCCGAGTTTTTTCTTCAGGGTGTCCAGCGCAGTCACTTGAACCCGCAGCAGGTCGGCGATGGCTTCGTGGGAATCGGCGTAGCGCTGGTTAGGAAACTTGGTCATCTGCGCCAGCATGCCGTCGGTGCTGTTCCAGCTCGACAGGATTTCTTCGGCCAGCAGTTTCTGGCGCTCGCCGATGGCTACCAGCAACGGGCAGTAGCGGGCTTTTTGCGTCTCGTCCGCCAGATCGGTCTTGGCGTCGTAGAGGATGTATTCGTAGGCCGACAGGCCCTGCACCACGACGCTGGATTTGGCCAGGGCGGCGGCGTCGATCTGTGGTTGGGCGGTCACCAGTTGCTCGACTTGACGACCCACCAGGTTTTTCTTGTCCGGCCAGAACTGCACCTGCCACGAGCGGTTGCCCTCGGCCAGCGGGCCGATCAGCAGCGGTTGCAACTCGGCCCAGGCCTTTTGCGCGTGCAGGAAGTCGGCGCGGGCGGTCTCCAGGCTTTCCTTGCCCTGGCAGTAGGCCAGGGCGCTGACGGCCAGTTGGCGGTCGGCTTCAACCCAGCGGCTGTAGGTCGGCAGGATCACTTGCTTGGCGATGGCCGCCGAGGTCACCGCTTGCGGGTCCTGGGGCGAGCACGCACCGAGGGCGAGGGCGGCCAGGCTGGTGAACAACAACTTGGGACGGAACATGTCGAGCTCCCTTCTGTAATTAGGACAAAGCTTATAAAGAATTCAGAAATGCCAGCAACGCGGCGCGCTGCTCGGCATTGAACGACAACACATGCTGCTGCGCCGCCTGGGCTTCACCGCCGTGCCACAGCACGGCCTCCATCAGGTTG
This sequence comes from Pseudomonas sp. D8002, assembly GCF_013385695.1. Lineage (NCBI taxonomy): Bacteria > Pseudomonadati > Pseudomonadota > Gammaproteobacteria > Pseudomonadales > Pseudomonadaceae > Pseudomonas > Pseudomonas sp. D8002. The sequence goes on along the minus strand of NZ_JACAPM010000043.1, from coordinate 87,345 downwards.
CGGGCGCGGCCGTCATGCAAGAACTGAGTGTGGCCACTGACGGCTTGCGTCAGGCCAATGCCCCACAACGGCGGGGTGCGCCAGTCGCGGCCACTGGCCTTGAATTCGCTGCGGTTGTCGGCCAGGCCGTCGCCCATGTCGTGCAGCAGCAAGTCGCTGTAGGGGCGAATCACCTGGTTGGCCAATTCAGGTTCGGCGGCGGTGGGCGCCGTGGTGAATTGCGGGGTGTGGCAGCCCTGGCAACCGGCCTGGTAGAACAGGTTTTTCCCGGCCAGCACTTGCGGTGCGTTGACGTCGCGGCGGGCGGGGACGGCCAGGTTGCGGGTGTAGAACAGCACCAGGCGCAGGATATTGTCGCTGACCTCAGGCTCGCCATCCGGGCCATTGCCGTTGGGCGCCTGTTTGCAGGCCACTTGTGCATCGGTGCAGTCATCGAACGGTCTCAGGGAGGTGGTCAGGCCCATATCACCAGAGAACGCGTGAACATTTTGTTGATTGAGGTTCGGTTGCCCGGCTTTCCAGCCAAATCGACCGAGCACGGTCTTGTGTTGCGCGTCGTCCCAGACCCAATTCGCCCGCCCGACGATGGCTTCCTTGTCGGCGGTTTTCGGGTCGGTGTTGCGCAGGATGTCGGCGTCGGGGATCGCTTCGAGCAGCCCCAGGCCGATCATCGGCGGTGCAACCCGCGCCGAGAAGCGCGTGTCGGGGTGCATCGGCCCATAACCGAGCTGGGTGATTTGCAGGGCAGGCTTGCGCAATTCGACCACGGTGCCGTCCTTGAAGCGGACGTCGAGCGGTGTGTAGTCGACCCGCACCTTGCCCTCCGGGGCGACGCCGGGCACGGCCATGTCCTGCAATTGCCCACCGTAGACCGGCTCGGGGACTACACCCAGTTGCTCGATGACCTTCGCATAGGGCGGCGCATCGGGAATCGACAGGCGTACCAGCATCGACACCGCGTTGGGCGCATCGGGCAATGGCGGATGCCCACGGCCATCCTTGATATGGCAGTTCTGGCAGGCATTGGTATTGAACAGCGGCCCCAGCCCGTCGCGGGCAGTGGTGGTGGACGGGGCAATCACCCAGGGGCTGCGAAAGAAACTGTTGCCGACGCTGAAGTCCAGGCGCCGGGTGGGCGACAGGTTGGCCGAGGGCAGGGAGAAGGCGTTCTGGTCGGTCTTCCTCACCGTGGTCGCGCCACCGGCACGCGCTTCACCAGGCTCGGCCTTGGTGAATCGCGGGGCGTCATCGCAGGCACTCAGGCTCAAGGCCATCAACAGTGCAGACAGGCGAAGGGGCGAACGGGACATCAGTCTTCCTGAACGTAGGCTGAAAATAAGGCCGCAAAGTCTAACAGGGCAGGGCGGATTGAATAAGAGCAATTATCGTTTGGTGGTATCCGATTCATTCCCGCTAGAATGACCGCACATTTTTCTCTGGAGGTGGCCAATGCAGGCTCTCGACGCTTTGCTCAACCGTGTTTCCGTGCCGCGACTGCTGGACCCGGCACCGACCCAGGAGCAGCGCGACCTGCTGTTCGCCGCTGCCATGCGCGCGCCCGACCACGGCCAACTGCGCCCTTGGCGCTTCCTGACGGTGGAAGGCGCGGCACGTGAGCGCATGGGCACCCTGCTGGCCGAAGCCGCCCGCCTGCAGGACGCCGACGCGCCCCAGGCCGTGATCGACAAGGCGCAGAACGGCCCGCTGCGGGCGCCGTTGGTGGTGGTGGTGATTGCCCGCCTGCAAGAACATTTCAAAGTGCCAAAATCCGAGCAGCTGCTGGCGGCGGCCTGTGCGGCTCACGGGATTCTGCTGGCGGCGTACGCCCAGGGGATCGGCGCGGTGTGGCGCACCGGTGAGTTGTCGTACTCGGCCCATGTCGCCAAAGGCCTCGGGCTGAAGGCGGATGAGGAAGTGATTGGTTTCCTCTACCTGGGCACCCCACAAAACCCGCCGCGTACCGCGCCGAAAGAAGACCTGGCGCCGTTTGTGGCGGCCTGGACGGGTCAATAAGGCACCGCGACTCTAAATGTGGACGGGCTTGTGTGGGAGCGGGCTTGCTCGCGAATGCGGTGTGTCAGTCAATACATGTACCGACTGATCCACCGCATTCGCGGGCAAGCCCGCTCCCACATTGGGTGCTTACTGGCTTCAAGCTCGGGTCAAACCCGAAACTGATCCATCAGCTTCATCTGCTGGCTGGCCAGGGCGTTGAGCTGGCTGCTGATGGCCGCCGATTCGGTGGCCTGGCCGGTCAGGGTTTCGGTCACTGTGCGGATTGCCGAGACGTTGCGGTTGACCTCCTCGGCCACCGCACTTTGCTGCTCGGCGGCGCTGGCGATTTGCAGGTTCATGTCGCTGATCACCGTTACCGCATCGCTGATCTTGCCTAGGGCCTGCACCGCCTGATGAATCTGCCCGGCGTTGTTCTGCGCCTGGGTCTGGCTCGAATGCATGGTCGCCACCACTCCACGGGTGCCAGTCTGGATGCGCTCGATCACCAGGCGAATCTCCTCCACCGAGTCCTGGGTACGCTTGGCCAGGTTGCGCACCTCGTCGGCCACCACCGCAAAACCGCGCCCGCTTTCCCCGGCTCGCGCCGCTTCAATCGCAGCGTTCAGGGCCAGCAGGTTGGTCTGTTCGGCAATGCTGCGGATCACTTCCAGTACCGAGCCGATCTGCTCGCTGTTCACTGCCAAGGCTTCGACTTCGGTCACGGCCTTGCTGACTTCTTCGGCCAGGGTGGTGATGTCGCGGGTGCTGCGTTCAATGATCTGCATGCCTTCGCGGGCTGACTGGTCGGCGCCGCGGGCCGCGCTGGCGGCGTTGGAGGCGCTGTTGGCCACGTCGTGGGCGGTGGCGCTCATTTCATTCGAGGCGGTGGCCACCTGGTCGATCTCACGGAACTGCACCTGCATGCCTTCGCTGGTCTGGCGCGCGATTGCCGAGGACTGGTCGGCGGTGCCACGGGCTTCGGTGATGCTTTGCTTGATCTGCGCGATGGTCGGCTGCAGCTTGTCGAGGAAGCGGTTGAACCAGTTCACCAGTTCCCCCAGTTCATCTTTTTTACCGTAGGCCAGGCGCTGCGTGAGGTCGCCGTCGCCGCTGGCGATTTCCTTGAGCATGGCGGCCACGCTGTTGATCGGCCGGGTCACGCCGGTGGCGGTCAGCCAGATCAGCAACAGGCCCAGCAGCCCGGCGGCTGCGCCTACCAGCAACGCCTTGACGGTGCCACTGGCCTGAGCCTTGTCGAGCACCGCCTGGAGTTTGAGCGAGTCTGCCAGCAGCACTTGTTTGGGCAGTTTGATCACCACGCCCCAGGATTTGGCGTCGGCAATCGGTTTGACCGGGTACACGGCGCGAATCGTGCCGTCTTCCTCGCGGATCTTGCGGGTATCGCTGGCCAGCAGTTGCACGATCTCTTTGCCTTCGGCACCGAGGGTGTCCGCCAGGTTTTTGCCGACTTTGGCCGGCTCGCCGCTGTAGCCGGCGATCAAGCCGTTACCGGACAGTATTTCGAGAATTCCGGCGCCGTTGAACAGTTCTTTTTGCGCCGCATCGGTCGCCGCTTGCAGGGCGTTGAGGGCGAGGTCCACACCGACCACGCCGATCACTTTGCCGTCGACCAGCAGGGGCAGGGAAATGGTGGTCATCAACACCGGCTTGCCGGCCACGGTGTCTTCATACGGGTCCAGCAGGCAGGTATTTTTGGTGTCCCGCGGGCAGGTGTACCAGATGTTGTAGGGCGTGCCGCTGAGGTTGAGGGTGGTCTTGGTCAGGTCATCCTCGACCATCACGGTGTTCAGGCCTTCACCGCCGGCGCGGCTCCAGTAGCTGGAAAAGCGGCCTTTTTCGTTGGACACACGGGCGGCATCATTGACGAATTCACTGTCTTTGCCATCGAGGGCGTTGGGCTCGAACGACAGCCAGATGCCGAGCACCTTGGTGTTGCGGTCGAAGGCGGTTTTCAGGCTGTGGTTGAGTTCTTCACGCAGGGCCCCGGCATCCAACGAGCGCTTGCCGGCCAGAGTGCGCAGGTCCTTGATCTGGTCGGCCAGGGCCGTCACCACCAACAGGCTTTCACCGAAGGTTTTTTGCAGTTGTACCGCTTGCTCGGCGGCCTTGGCCTGCAGCAGGTTCTGCACACTGTCGGTGAGCATTCGCGAGCTTGAATCGCTGATCAGTTGATCGTTCTGGCTGGTCTGGTAAAGGTTCATGCCCACAACAAGGGCAATCACCCCCAGCAGGCACAGACCGGACAACAGCACGATTTTCAAGCGAATGGAGAGGGTGTCGAACATAGAAGTACCCGCGAATGGACTTATTAGTATGCAAGCTCAGGCGAGTCCATTCGGCGCTATGCCCGGAACATCGGCTTGGGCCGGCAGTTCATGAGCGGGAGCCGATGAGCGGTAGTGGGGGGGGTCAGGTGGGTTGCGGGAGACGTTCCGGTCGCGACCAGATCCACAGGTTGCCCATGCTCATTCCGGCGATGGCCAGGTAGATCGGCCAGCCGTGGTCGAGCATCACCAGCATCAGGCCGGCGCACAGCAGCATGCTCACGGTGGCGCTGACTTTGGCCCGGCGGGCGATGATCCTGCCATTGCGCCAATTGAACAGGATCGGCCCGAATAGCCGGTGGTTTTCCAGCCAGGCACTCAGGCGCGGCGAGCTTTTGGTGGCGGCCCAGGCGGCCAGCAGGATGAATTCGGTGGTGGGCAAGCCCGGTACCACAATCGCAATCAAGCCGATGCCCAGGCTGACGTAGGCCAGCAGGCCGAACAGGACGCGGGCGATTTTGGATGAGGATTGGGTTTTGCCGGTCATGGGTGCGGTTTGCATGGATGGATTTACGAAGGATTCAAAGTGAAACCGGATCAAAATGTGGGAGCGGGCTTGCTCGCGAATGCGTTGGTTCAGTCACCAGATATATTGACTGATCCACCGCATTCGCGAGCAAGCCCGCTCCCACATTTGATTGCATTCCAATCAGGGAATCAGGCCAGTTCAGGGGCGCTAGCGTACGCCTGTTCCAGCAACACGGTGAAGCGCACGAACGCATCAATCGCGCCTTTCTCCACTTCGGCTTCTTCTTCGGCACTGAATTCCAGCGCGTCGAGGGTGCGGGTGAAGCGCTTCCAGCCTTCAGCGCGACCCCCCGCAGGCTCGCCCAGGTGACGGGCACCGAAGGTTTCGCTCAAACCCAGGCCCACGGCACGCTTGATCAGGAACGCGGCGCCCAGCTTGGAGCCTTCGGACACGAACAGCCAGCCCAGGGCTTCGGCCTTGCTCGGGTTTTTCACCGCGCCGGCCACCGGTGCCGGTACTTCGGTGTCCAGGTCGCCCAGGTCCAGCTTGGCCGCTTCGGCACGGCAGCGTTCAGCGAGGTCAGGGACGATCTTGATCAACTCGGCATCGTTGTACAGCGCCACCAGCTCCGACTGGAACAGGTACTGTGCGACCACGAAGCGGGCGAAGTTGGCCTGGGTTTCAAACGGTGCATGGGCCTTCACCAACGCATCGAGCTTGGTGTGCGGTTCGTTGGTGATCTGGTTCAGGCGCTGGGAGCGCAGGGCTGCACGTTCTGCGGTAGGGGAGGCGGTCATCGGGGAATCCTTGAGAAGAGAAAGCGTCTGGTTGCCAGGCTGTTATGAACTAGACGAACCAGAAGACGCGTCACAGTAAAAAACCCTCACCCCGGCGCAGATTAAATTGCGCCGGGATGAGGCTCCATGGATCAGATGTCCCAGATCAGGTTGATCGCAAAGTTGCGGCCCGGCTGGGTCAGGCGGTCGAGGTTGGCCGGGCCGGTCACACCGGCTTCGCCGACGCTGTCGTAGCTGCGCACGTCATCCCAGTTCCAGTATTTCTTGTCCGTCAGGTTGTACAGGCCGCCGTTGATGGTCACGTCGTTGGTGACCTTATAGAAGCCGGTCAGGTCGACGATGCCAAAACCCGGGGTCTTGAACGGGCCGTTGGCGCTGTTGCCGTCAGGGGCGAAGAAGGTGGTGCTGTCGACGCGGTCCTGTTTCTTGACCAGGGTCCAGCTGACCAGGGCACCGTAGTTCTGCTGGTCATAGCCCAGGCCGAACACGCCCTTGAGCGGGTTGACGCTGTTCAACGGTTCGCCGTTGTCGTCATTGCGCCCGTAGGTGTAGGCAATCGAGCCTTGGGTATACAGGCCCTGCGGTGCGCCGAATGCGTCGAGGCTCAAGCGGCCCTTGGCCTCCACGCCCTTGATGGTGGCGTGCTTGATGTTGTTGGCTTCGAACTGCTGAACGGTGCCACCGGCAACCGAGGCATCTTCGTCGATGAAATCACGGTACTTGTTGTAGTACACCGCCACATCAAACGAGCCCGAGTCGAAGTTGCCGCGAATCCCGGTTTCGACGCCCCGGCTGCTTTCCGGCTTGAGGTCCGGGTTGGGTTCGACGGTGTAGCCCTGCTGCAGGTTTTCAAAGCGGCCATACAAGGCCTTGGCCGACGGGGTGCGATAGCCTTCGGCGTATTGGCCGAACCAGGTGTATTGCTCGGTCAGGGCGTAAGTCACGCCGAACTTGGGCGTTACACGGTGCCAGTTCTTTTCCGAATCGCTGTGGTCGTAGATGCGTGTCGGGTCAACGGTATTGAGGAATTCCTGGGTCAGCTTGGGTTTGAGCTGGATGTAGTCGTAGCGGACGCTGGGCAGGAAGGTCCACTTGTCCCAGGCAATCTGGTCCTGGGCAAACAGCGCGTAGGAGTTGATGGTCGGGTCGGGGAAGTCGCTGGCTTTTTTCACGCTGTCGGCGGCCGACGGGCTTGGTGCACCGATGGCGGTGCAGCCTGCGCCGACCGCCAGGCAGGTCGCGGCGCCCTCACGGGAACCGGTGACTTTCTGCTGCTTGAGGGTGGTGCCGTAGGTCACGACATGGTCGGTTTCGCCGATGCTGAAAGCCTTGTCCAACTGCGCGTCGAATACCCACTGTTTCTCTTCGTACAGGGTCTCGCGGGTGCGCAATACCTTGCGCGATGGCTGGTAGATTTCTGCGGTGGTCTGGTCGGTCTTGGCGATCTGGTAGTTGAGGCTGGTCTTGATGTGATCGGCAATCGGCGAGTCGAGGGCGAACTTGTTTTCGATGCCGAAGCGTTCTCGGGTGATGGTGTCGTTGCCCGTGCGGCCGCGGTAGAAGTTGAAGCCCTGGCCACCGACAAACGGGCCACCCACTGCGTTTTTCAGGTTGGTGTCGCGATCGTCCTTGAACTTCTCGTAGGTCAGGCCCAGGCGGTTCTCTTCGCCGTAGTTCCAGCCCAGTTTGGCCAGCACGTTGGTGGTGCGCACATCTTCCGGGTTGGCGCCGGTGCGCGCCAGGCCGGTGGCGTTATTGCCGTCGTAGGATTCCATCTCGTGACCGTTGCGCTGGCTCAGGTGCAGCAAGCCGTCGAAGTCCTGCACGCGACCGGCGACGGTGCCGGAGGTCAGCCAGCTCTCATCGGCGGAGCTGTAGCCGGTCTTCAGGCGTGCGCCGTAGTCCTTGCCGGGCTTGATGATGTCGTTGGGGTCGAGGGTGAAATAGCTCACCGCGCCGCCGATGGCGCTGCTGCCGTACAAGGCCGAGGCCGGGCCGCGCAGGATTTCCACGCGCTTGACGATTTCCGGGTCGACGTAGTTGCGGCGGGTCTTGGCGTAGGGGCCGTTGAAGAAGTTGTCCGGCACCTCGACGCCGTCCACCTGGGTGAGGATGCGGTCGCCGTCGATCCCGCGAATGTTGTAGCCGGCATTGCCGGAGCGGGTGCCGGCACCGCCCACCGAAACACCTGGCTCATAACGCACCAGTTCGCGGATGGTGTTGACGTTCTGGCGGTCCAGTTCTTCGCGGTCGTGCACGGTCACAGTGCTGGGCACGCTGTCCACGGCCTGTTCCTGGCGGGTGGCACTGATGGTCATCTGTTGCAGGGTGATGGCGCCGACGGCGACGCGTTTTTCCAGCACGATGTTGTTGTTGCCCAGTTTGCGATAGCCCAGGTTGGTCCCCACCAACAGCCGGTCCAGGGCTTTATCCGCCGGCAATGAGCCGCGCACGCCAGGGGACGACACACCCTGGCCCAGTTCTGCCGGCAGGCCGACTTGCCAGCCGGTCACCGCGGTGAAGGCGTTCAGCGCCGAGACCAGGGATTGCTGCTCGATGCTGAAGCTGTAATTGCCCTGGCTGCGGCTGGCAGGCTCGGCGGCGGTGGCAGCCATGACGGGCGCACCGGCCAACAGGATTGCGGCCGTCAGCAGCGACAAGCCCTGGCGGCGAACGGGCGAAGAGGACCGGCGGTTGAAACGAGACGACATCGAGAGCGCTCCGGAAGGTACGAATCTTATAGTTGCGCACTGAATCAAATAGGAATCAGTTGCATTGGCTATAACGAGACGTATCGTCGCTGGCTATCGAGTAAAAATAATTCTCATTTAGTTCAGGATCACCAGCGCCGGGTATTCCGAGAGCTTGGCCGAGGTGATGTGGGCCAGGGAGCGCACCACGTCGAGCGGCTGGTCGAGCCGGTAATTGCCGGTGACGGCCACGCTGGCGAGCCTGTCGTTGTTGTTGACGATCCAGCCGGGGTAGTAGCGACGCAATTCGGCCAGCACTTCGCTCATCGGGCAGTTTTCGAAGATCAGCCGGCCGTCGACCCAGGCCAGGTCCTTGGTGGTGTCGAGCTTGGCCGGTTGGCCGAAGCCCTTGGGCCCGATGCGGATACTTTCACCGGCGCTCAGGCGCACCCGCGCGTCGTCAAACGTGTTGCTCAGGTCGACATCACCGCGCTGTACCTGAACCTGGGCTTCACCGTTCAAGTAGCGCACCGCGAAAGAGGTGTCCCTCACGCTGGCGCGTACCGGGCCGGCGTCGATTTCCAGGGGCAGGCCACGGCTGGGCAGCACTTCGAAAAACGCCTCGCCCTGATACAGGCGGGCGATGCGCTGGTGGTCCTTGATGCTGCTGGAGAAGGCTGAATTGGTGTTGAGCAACACTTTCGAGCCATCGTCCAACTGCAGGCGCTGGCGCTCGCCCACCACGGTCAGATGGTCGGCCTGCAGGCGCATAGGCAGGTTGCTGAAGCTGAACAGGCCCAGCAGCAACACGGCGGCAGTGGCCAGGGGCTTCCAGTGCGGTTTGATACGGCGCCAGGCGCTGGGTTTGCGTGGCGCATTCAGGGCGACGGCAGCGCTGTGAACCGGCGCGCCGCCCCAGGCAGTCTGGGCCTTGATGAAGGCTTCGGCGTTTAACGGGTCGTTGGCGAGCCAGGCTTCAAATTCCGCCTGCTGCCCGGGTTGCGGGCACTGCAACGCGATCAGCCAGTCGAGGGCTTGGTCCATGGCCGCGTCTTGCAACACCTCATGAGCGAGCTCATGGGGGTGCCGTTTATTCGGTTCCGTCACGGTGTTCCTCGGGTCTTCGCCACGTTTTAATCAATAGTCCTACAGACTGTGCCGACAAAGCTTAAGGGCGATCCAGTCTTTCGGCCACACCTATGCAGATGGCCATGATCAGTTTCAGTTCCTTCTGCACGGTGCTCAGGGACACGTCGAGCTTGTCGGCGATCTCCTGATAGCTGCAACCGTGCAGGCGGCTGAGGATGAATATCTGCTGCTGGCGGGCGCTCAACTGGCCGAGGCTGACACTCAGGTGCTCGAGCAATTGCTCGGCCTGTGTCGCGTCTTCGGGGGTGCTGACGGGGGAGGCGACGCTTTGCAGGACGTCCAGCGGGACATCTTCCTGCAGGGTGCGGGCCTGAATCCTGCGGGCGCGCAGGTGGTCCAGCGCCAGGTTGCGCGCCGTCTGGTAGACAAAGGGTTCGAGGTGGTCGATCGGCCGTTCGCTCAGGGCCCGGGTAACGCGGAGGTAGGTTTCCTGCAACAGGTCCTCGGCGGTGCTGTGGTTATTCACCATCCGCTGCAAGGTGCGCAGCAAAATCACCCGCTGGGTGAGGAAGACTTGGTTGAAACGAGATTGGCTCACAGTGATACCAGACCGATTTGCAGTGAATGATAATGCTTATCATCAACGCAAATGGCAAGTGGCACTTTGGATTACTGTAGGAGCGAGCTTGCTCGCGAAGGGCGTCAACGATATCGCTGGCATCCTGAATAAACGCGGTGGTTTTGCGTTTTTCGCGAGCAAGCTCGCTCCTACAGGCCGAGCATTACTCGGCGTTGCACAGCGCCAGGCAGTTATCCAGCATCCGGTTCGAGAAGCCCCACTCGTTGTCATACCAGGCCAGCACTTTCAGCAGTTTGCCGCTCACTTTGGTGTGATTGGCGTCGAAGATCGACGAAAGCGGGTTATGGTTGAAGTCGCTGGAAACCAGCGGCAGGGTGTTATAGCCGAGGATTTTCGAGTGCTGGCTGGCTTCTTTCAGCAGCGCGTTGACCTGCTCGGCACTGGCTTCTTTTTTCAGTTGCACGGTGAGGTCCACCAGCGACACGTTGATCACCGGTACACGCACGGCCATGCCGGTCAGCTTGCCTGCCAGTTCCGGCAGCACCAGGCCCACGGCTTCGGCAGCGCCGGTCTTGCTCGGGATCATGTTCTGGGTGGCCGAGCGCGCGCGGTACGGGTCGGTGTGGTAGACGTCGGTCAGGTTCTGGTCGTTGGTGTAGGCGTGGATGGTGGTCATCAGGCCGCTTTCGATGCCCAGCTCGCGGTGCAGCACCTGGGCCACGGGCGCCAGGCAGTTGGTGGTGCAGGAAGCGTTGGAGATGATCTGGTGGGATTGACGCAAAATGTCATGGTTTACCCCATACACCACGGTGGCATCAGCGCCCTTGGCCGGGGCCGAGATGATCACCTTGCGCGCGCCGGCGGTAATATGGGCGGCGGCCTTGTCACGGTCGGTGAACAGACCGGTGCATTCGAACACCACGTCCACCTTGTGGGCAGCCCACGGCAGGTCGGCCGGGTTGCGAATGGCACTCACGGCAATCCGGTCACCGTTCACGGTCAGGCTTTCCTGATCATGAGCGACCTCTGCGTCGAAAGTACCGTGGACGGTGTCGTATTTAAGCAGGTGGGCATTGATCGAGCTGTCGCCGAGATCGTTGATGGCGACGATCTGCAAATCCTGACGGTAGCCTTGGGTATAAAGTGCGCGCAGGACATTACGGCCAATACGGCCAAAACCATTGATAGCGATACGTAGAGTCATTGGAAGGTGCCTGTCGTCGATTTGTTGTAAGAATTACAAGATTATTCGCATAAAAATAGAAAACAAGCCTTTTTAGTGGCAATATTTTGTTCAATCTACAACGAGTGACCTGAATCAACTGGTCCGATTGGTCAAGCAACACCCTGCCAACCTCTTCGCGGCGGGCTTTTGACCAGCATAGACACTCAGGTCGCCACATCCGTTAGCCTGGAGTTCTATACATGCATCCCCGCGTACTTGAGGTCACCGAACGGCTTATCGCCCGCAGCCGTGCAACCCGTGAGGCATACCTTGCGCTCATTCGCGGCGCTGCCAGCGACGGCCCGATGCGCGGCAAGCTGCAATGCGCCAACTTTGCCCACGGCGTGGCCGGGTGTGGCACCGAAGACAAAAACAGCCTGCGCATGATGAACGCCGCCAACGTGGCAATTGTTTCGTCATATAACGACATGCTGTCGGCCCACCAGCCATACGAACATTTCCCCGAGCAAATCAAAAAGGCCCTGCGTGAAGTCGGTTCTGTTGGCCAGTTCGCCGGCGGTACCCCCGCCATGTGCGACGGCGTGACCCAGGGCGAGCCAGGCATGGAGCTCAGCCTGCTGAGCCGCGAAGTGATTGCCATGTCCACGGCGGTAGCGCTGTCCCACAACATGTTCGACGCCGCGCTGATGCTGGGTATCTGCGACAAGATCGTCCCCGGCCTGATGATGGGCGCCCTGCGCTACGGCCACCTGCCGATGATCTTCGTACCGGGCGGCCCGATGCCGTCGGGGATCTCCAACAAACAGAAAGCCGACGTGCGCCAGCGCTACGCCGAAGGCAAGGCCACCCGCGAAGAGCTGCTGGAATCGGAGATGAAGTCCTACCACAGCCCGGGCACCTGCACCTTCTACGGCACCGCCAACACCAACCAGTTGCTGATGGAAGTCATGGGCCTGCACCTGCCGGGCGCCTCGTTCGTCAACCCGTACACGCCGCTGCGTGACGCCCTGACCCGCGAAGCCGCGCACCAGGTCACGCGCCTGACCAAGGCCAACGGCAGCTTCACGCCGATCGGCGAGATCGTCGACGAGAAATCCATCGTCAACTCCATCATCGCCCTCAACGCCACTGGCGGGTCCACCAACCACACCCTGCACATGCCGGCCATCGCCATGTCGGCGGGCATCATCCTGACCTGGGATGACATGGCCGACCTCTCCGAAGTGGTGCCGACCCTGTCCCACGTGTATCCAAACGGCAAGGCCGACATCAACCACTTCCAGGCGGCGGGAGGCATGTCGTTCCTGATCCGCGAACTGCTGGAAGCCGGCCTGCTGCACAACGACGTCAACACCGTGGCCGGTCATGGCCTGAGCCGCTATACCCAGGAACCGTTCCTGGTGGACGGCGAGCTTGTATGGCGTGAAGGCCCGATCGAAAGCCTCGACGAAACCATCCTGCGTCCCGTGGCCCGTGCGTTTTCTCCGGAAGGCGGCCTGCGGGTAATGGAAGGCAACCTCGGCCGGGGTGTGATGAAGGTCTCCGCCGTGGCCCTCGAACATCAAATCGTCGAAGCCCCGGCCGTGGTGTTCCAGGACCAGCAAGACCTGGCCGACGCGTTCAAGGCCGGTGAGTTGGAAAAAGACTTTGTTGCAGTGATGCGTTTCCAGGGCCCGCGCTCCAACGGCATGCCGGAATTGCACAAGATGACCCCGTTCCTCGGCGTGTTGCAGGATCGTGGCTTCAAAGTGGCGTTGGTAACAGACGGGCGCATGTCCGGCGCCTCGGGTAAGATTCCCGCCGCGATTCACGTCAACCCCGAAGCCCAGAGCGGCGGGCCACTGGCACGTGTGCGCGATGGCGATATCATTCGCGTGGATGGCGTCAAAGGCACCTTGGAGCTTAAGGTGGACGCCGAAGAATTTGCCGCGCGCGCGCCTGCCACGGGCCTTCTGGGCAATAACGTGGGGGCCGGTCGCGAGTTGTATGCGTTTATGCGTTTGGCTGCAAGCTCCGCAGAGCAGGGCGCCAGCGCCTTTACCTCTGCCTTGGAGACACTTAAGTGAAGCTAGCGCTGGTCGGTGATATCGGTGGTACCAACGCCCGTTTTGCGTTGTGGCGGGATCAGGAGCTGCATTCGATCCGCGTCCATGCGACGGCGGATCATGCCAGCCCGGAAGAGGCGATCCAGGTCTATCTGAAGGAAGAAGGCCTGGCCATCGGCTCGATTGGCGCGGTGTGCCTGTCGGTCGCGGGGCCGGTGAGTGGAGATGAATTTAAATTCACCAACAATCACTGGCGCCTGAGCAAGACTGCGTTCTGCAAGACCTTGCAGGTGGACGAGCTGCTGCTGGTGAATGATTTCTCGGCCATGGCCCTGGGCATGACCCGCCTGAAGCCCGACGAATTCCGCGTGGTGTGCGAAGGCACGCCGGAGCCGTTGCGCCCTGCGGTGGTGATCGGCCCGGGCACCGGCCTGGGCGTGGGCACCTTGCTCGACCTCGGCCATGGCCGTTGGGCGGCATTGCCGGGGGAGGGCGGCCATGTCGACCTGCCCGTGAGCAGCCCGCGTGAAGCCCAGCTGTGGCAGCACATCTACAATGAGATCGGCCATGTCAGCGCTGAAACTGCCTTGAGCGGTGGCGGTTTGCCCAGGTTGTACCGGGCGATCTGCGCGGTGGACGGTCACGAGGCGGTTCTGGAAACTCCCGAGGCCATCACTGCCGCTGGCCTGGCGGGCGACCCGATTGCCTTGGAAGTGCTGGACCAGTTCAGTATCTGGCTGGGCCGCGTCGCCGGTAACAATGTGCTGACCACCGGCGGTCGTGGTGGCGTGTACATCGTGGGTGGGGTGATCCCGCGCTTTGCCGATTTCTTTATCAAGAGTGGTTTTGCCAGGAGTTTTGGCGACAAGGGCTGCATGAGCGACTACTTCAAAGGCATTCCGGTGTGGCTGGTGACGGCACCGTATTCAGGGTTGACAGGTGCTGGTGTGGCGCTTGAGCAGGCATTTGCGTAGGCAGTGATGGCCTCTTCGCGAGCAAGCCCGCTCCCACATTCAATCCCATTCCAACTGGATGAATGAGGTGGAATGTGGGAGCGGGCTTGCTCGCGAAGGCGGCCTCAAGGGCAACAAATGACTTAAGCTTGGCCATAACAACAAGGAGGACCCCGTGAGCGTAATCAGTAAATCCATTCTCCTGGTCGACGACGACCAGGAAATCCGCGAGTTGCTGCAAACCTACCTCAGCCGCGCCGGTTTCCAGGTGCGTGGCGTGCCGGATGGCGCGGGGTTCCGCCAGGCGATGAACGAAGCGCCGTGCGACCTGGTGATCCTTGATGTGATGCTGCCGGACGAAGACGGTTTCAGCCTCTGCCGCTGGATCCGCCAGCACCCACGCCAGGCCCAGGTGCCGATCATCATGCTCACCGCCAGTTCCGACGAAGCCGACCGCGTCATCGGCCTGGAGCTGGGTGCCGACGATTACATCGGCAAACCCTTCAGCCCCCGTGAGCTGCAGGCCCGTATCAAGGCCCTGTTGCGGCGTTGCCAGTTTGGCCAGGAGCGCAGCGGCGGCGAGGTGCTGGTGTTTGGCGAGTGGCGCCTGGACATGGTCAGCCACCGGCTGTTCCACGTCGACGGCGAGGAAGTGATTCTTTCCGGCGCCGATTTTGCCCTGCTCAAACTGTTCCTCGACCACCCCCAGCAAATCCTCGACCGCGACACCATCGGCAACGCCACCCGTGGCCGCGACCTGATGCCGCTGGACCGGATTGTCGACATGGCCGTCAGCCGTCTGCGCCAACGCCTGCGCGACACCGAAAAACCACCCCGGCTGATCCGCACCGTGCGCGGCAGTGGCTATCAATTGGCAGCCAGCGTGGTTGCCGGCAATGCCCACTGAGCGCCTGCGTGAACTGCGCCGGCGCATCCCGGTACCGCGTTCGCTGCTGGGGCGGATGTTACTGCTGACCCTGTTGGCGGTGCTGTTTGCCCAGGCGTTGTCCAGCGTGATCTGGGTCTCGCAATTGCGCGCTACCCAGCTTGAAGGCCTGGTAACCGCCGCCCGCAGCCTGGCGCATTCGATGACCGCCAGCGTCAGTTATTTCCGCTCGTTGCCGGTGGCCTTCCGGCCGTTGGTACTGGACCAGTTGCGCAGCATGGGCGGTACCCGGTTTGTGGTGACGCTCAACGACAAGCCCCTGGACATGGCGGTATTGCCGGAAACCCCGCGCAAGCATGCAGTGCTCGGTGCTGTCGAAGAAGTGTTGCGCCAGACCCTGGGCAGCGACGTGCATGTTTCGGTGGAGTTCGTCAGCGCCGAAGACCTGCGCATCTTCAACGCCGGCTTGAAACTCGATGAATTGCCGCGCTCCTGGGCGCATTACGCGTTGACCCTGGAACCGGTGAATCCGCCGGTGTTGGTCACCCAGATCCAGCTGGCCCAGGGCGAATGGCTCTACATTGCCTCCTTGCTGCCCGAACCCTATACCAGCCTCGAAGAACAAGGCCTGCCATACCAGCAGGTGTGGTTTATCGTGCTCACCAGCGGCTTCCTGCTGCTGTTTATCGGCCTGCTGGTGCACTGGCAAAGCCGTCCACTCAAGCGCCTGGCGAGGGCGGCGCGGGACATGTCCCTGGGCGCCGACGTGGAGCCGGTGGCCGAAGGCGGCGGCAGCGAAGTGGTGGAAGTAGGCCGCGCGTTCAATGCCATGCGCGAACGCATCAGCCGTTACCTGACCGAACGCAGCCAGCTGTTCAGCGCCATTTCCCACGACCTGCGCACACCCATCACACGCCTGCGGTTGCGGGTGGAATTGCTGGAAGACGAGAACCTGCAAGCCAAGTTCGGCCGCGACCTGGATGAACTGGAGTTGCTGGTCAAAGGCGCGCTGCAGTGTGTGAAAGACACCGACATTCACGAAAACATCGAACCGGTGGACCTCAACCACGTACTCGACTGCCTGGTGGAGCCGTACCTGGCGCCCAACGGCAATGGCCGCGTGACCCAGCATGGTCGGGCACTTACGACGTACCCGGGCAAGCCGCTGGCGCTCAAGCGCTGCATCGGCAACCTGATCGACAACGCCCTGAAGTACGGGCAGAACGCCCATTTGCACATTGAAGACGATGGCGCGGAGTTCATCCTCCACGTCGACGACGAAGGCCCGGGCGTGCCGGAACAGCGCCTGGAGCAGGTCTTCGAGCCGCACTTCCGCCTGGCCGGGCAGCAACAGGGTTACGGCCTGGGCCTGGG
The DNA here is from genome assembly GCF_013385695.1 of Pseudomonas sp. D8002. Lineage (NCBI taxonomy): Bacteria > Pseudomonadati > Pseudomonadota > Gammaproteobacteria > Pseudomonadales > Pseudomonadaceae > Pseudomonas > Pseudomonas sp. D8002. The sequence goes on along the minus strand of NZ_JACAPM010000043.1, from coordinate 70,936 downwards.
CATCGCCCGCAACATTGCCCACAGCCATGGCGGTGAAGTGAGTTTGCAGAATCTGCGGGAGGGCGGTTTGCGGGTGACCTTGCAACTGCCTCGTGGCCTGGATTGAACACCACCAATACCGCAGCTGATTGAGTACTTGTGGCGAGGGAGCTTGCTCCCGTTGGGGCGCGAAGCGGCCCCAAAAGATGGGACTGCTGCGCAGTCCAACGGGAGCAAGCTCCCTCGCCACATTATTAGTATCCGGTGTTATAACCGTGGTTAGACGCTCTGGCGCAACCTGGCCAGATCCCGCAACGGCGGCGCACCAAACAGCCGGCTGTATTCGCGGCTGAACTGTGATGGGCTCTCATAGCCCACCCGATACCCCGCCGCCGAGGCTTCCAGGCCCTCGGCGATCATCAACCGCCGAGCCTCCTGCAAACGCAGTTGCTTCTGGTACTGCAGCGGGCTCATGGCGGTCATCGCCTTGAAGCGGTGGTGCAAGGTCGAGACGCTGAGGTTCACTTCCTTGGCCAGGTCATCAATGCGCAGGGGCTGTTCGTAGTTGCCGTTCAACCAGGTGATCGCCTGGCTCACCCGATGGCTCTGACTGTTGGCGACGGCAATTTCATACAGCCGATAACCCTGCGGACCGCGCAACAGGCGATAGAGAATTTCCCGATTGATCAGCGGCGCGAGCATTGCGATGTCTTTCGGTGTGTCGAGCAATCGGGTCAGGCGCAGCACGGCGTCCAGTAGCTGGCTGTCCAGGCGGTCGACATACATCCCTCGGGAGGTCGGGCGCGGGGGCACGCCCATCGGCCCGGCTTCGGCAATCAGTGCGGTGATCTGTGCCGGGTCGATATTCACCCGAATCGACAGGTTGGGGTCTTCCGGCGTGGCATCAAGGATGCGCCCGGCCACCGGCATCGCTACCGAAAACACCAGGTAATTGAGCGGGTCGTAGGCGAAGACTTCATCCGCCAGGCGCACTTCCTTGCTGCCCTGGGCGAGGATGCACAGCGCGGGCTCAACCAGCACCGGCGTGAATTCACGCGGGGAGTTATGGCGGTTGAGATACAGCGACGTGATCGCCGTGCCGTAGGAACCATCCTCCCAGGTATGCCGGCGAACGATGCCGGCGAGTTCTGCGCGCTGCTTTTCCATATCGGCGTCGAGGGGGGTGGAGCGAAGTTCGGGCGACGACATGGGACATCCTCTGGTGCTTTGACGATGGGCACAGCTTAAAGGCGGCTTTGCAAAAAGCGGTACTTCGATTCTGCACAATCCTTGCCTGATCCTGCGAAAAATCGTGAATCAGGCAAGCCTAGGGCTGTCATCCCCCTGAAATACGGCAGTCATGCCGGGAATAAACTTCGCAGGCCGATTGCTATACCTACGCATCTCGCAGGATTGTGCAATAAGCCAGCAGGAATTGACTAACCGCATCCACGCCCGCGCCCGTATCTTTGATCCTGTGGCAACACGCCCTCACAGTGCTTGCCGAGCATCACTTCTCAACGGGAGAGTCGAACATGTCCACCCCCATTCCCGCGAGCCATATGGCCTTTATCCGTGCCCGTACCGGGTACAGCACCGAACTGGGTGCACGCTTGAGCAGTTTGATCGAACCGGGCCGCCAGGCTCAGGGTTGCCTGCAATTCTCGTTGCAGCACTCCCTGGCCGACCCGGATGTGTGGTTGGTGTCGGGCTTCTGGAGCAGCGAGCAGGCGATGAGTGCCTACTTCAGCTCGCCGGCGCTGATGGTCTTCACCGAGTTGTTGAATGACATGGTGGTTCGCAGCATGGACTTCCAGACCTTTACCGACGCCTCGGCGGCCAATGCCTATGGCGAGTACCTGCAACTGGCGGGCTAGTGCTTTAGAATGGCCGCCTTTCCCATTGGCCAGGACCTGCAACATGGCACGTAAAGAGTTTGCCCACCACGAAGCCGTTTCCGCCTTGGTGCGTGAAGAAGAGGGTGGCTATAGCGCCGCCATCGCCGTCAAGGCGCTGGATGGCATGGGCGCACCGCGCTTTCACAAGATCCTCGATGGACAGACGTTCAAGACTGCCTCCGACGCCGACGATGCCGCAGCTCTGCAACTGGAGCGCTTGGTCGATGTAGATGAAGACGGTCAGCTCTCTTGGGCAACTTCCGCCAACTAAAAACACCGCTGATCCAAATGTGGGAGCGGCTTGTGTGGGAGCGGGCTTGCTCGCGAATGCGGTGGATCAGTTGGCACATGCATGGACTGACACGCCCCCTTCGCGAGCAAGCCCGCTCCCACATTTTTATCTCGTTCCAATCAGCGTTGCGTGGCGCCTGGGCGGTACATTTTGAACAGCGCTTCCGGCCCCAACTGAAAATAATCCGCCGGGCCACCTCCACGCAGGATCGGCTGGGCGGCAGCTGTGTCGTACACCCCGTCTTTCAGCAGCCATTTGGCGATATGCACCGCGACCACCTCACCAAGCACCAGCCAGCTAGGCACCAGCTCCTTGTCGGCGCGCTGCAGCTGAATGATCTGCGTCACCTTGCACTCGAACGACACCGGGCTTTCGGCCACGCGAGGCACGGCGATCACCTTTGAAGCCACCGGCGTCAGGCCCGACAATTCAAACTCGTTGACCTCGGGTGATACCGGCGCGCAACTCTGGTTCATCTGCTCGGCCAGCGGGCGGGTGGCCAGGTTCCACACGAACTCACCGGTCTGTTCGATGTTGTTCAGGCTGTCTTTGCGCCCGACACTGGAAAACCCAATGATCGGCGGAATGTAGTTGAACGCGTTAAAGAAACTGTAGGGCGCCAGGTTCAGGCGGCCCTGGCTGTCGTGTGACGAAATCCAGCCAATCGGGCGCGGGCCGACGATCGCGTTGAACGGGTCATGGGGCAGGCCGTGGCCGTTGGCGGGTTCGTAGAAATGAATATCGTCGGACATGGCCGGGGTTCCTGCTGCGCTGTTCTGGGGAGGGCACCATAGTGCAATCCGGCGCGGCGGATTTCTATCATCCATATGGAATTTTCATACAGCCCCCACCTATTTTTCACAGCTCCCGGGTCAGTCTGCGCGCCAGGTCGACACCCCCTGTAAGTCGACCGATTGAACGACTGAGCCTTTGGAGCCTTCTGCACAATGAACAAACTTCCTCAGATCACCCTGGCGTTCTGGGTCATGAAAATCTGCGCCACGACCCTGGGCGAAACCGCCGGGGACTTGCTGTCGATGACCTTGAATGTCGGTTACGCCATCAGCTCGATGATCCTGATCAGCGTGTTCCTGGTCACTCTGGTGACGCAACTCTGGTCGAAAACCTACAACCCGGTGCTGTACTGGATCGTGATCCTGTCCACCAGCACCGCCGGCACCACCATGTCGGACTTTATGGACCGCACGCTGGGGCTGGGTTATGCCACGGGCTCGATGATTCTGGTGTCGATCCTGGTGGCGATCTTTGCCCTGTGGCGTATCAGCGGCGACTCGCTGAACGTGAACAAGGTGCAGACCTTTCGCGGTGAGCTGTTCTACTGGATGGCGATCCTGTTCTCCAACACCCTGGGCACGGCGCTGGGTGATTTCCTCGCGGATGATTCCGGGCTGGGGTTCGCTGGTGGCGCGTTGCTGATCGGAGCGAGTATCGCGGTGGTGGTGTTGCTTAAATACTTCACGCGGATTTCGTCGGTGCTGCTGTTCTGGGTGGCGTTTGTGTTGACCCGGCCGTTCGGCGCAACCCTGGGTGACTTCCTGACCAAACCCCATGAAAAGGGCGGGCTGGACTTTGGCACCATCGGCTCGTCGGCCGTGTTGGCGGCGGTGCTGGTGGTGATGATTGCCGGGGCGGCGTATGCCCAGCGTCGGTATGGACGCCAGGCGGCTGCCGAGCTGTCTTGAGGGCAATGAAAAAGGGCCGTGTCATTGACTGACATGGCCCTTTTTTTACGCCTGCCGAACCCTTAGTCCGTAGTAATCCGCGAATGCTTGCGGGTGTCCTTCATGGTCACATACACCAACAGCGACACCGCAATACACGCGGTGACGTACCAGTAGTAACCGGTTTCCATACCAATGCTCTTGAACCACAGCGCGATGTATTCAGCGGTGCCGCCGAAGATCGACACGGTCAGCGCATAGGGCAAGCCAACACCCAGGGCGCGGATTTCGGTGGGGAACAATTCGGCCTTCACCACGGCGTTGATCGAGGTGTAGCCGCTGACGATGATCAGCGCCGCCATGATCAGGAAGAACGCGCCCCACCAGGTCTGGATGGTGTGCAGGGTGGTGAGGATCGGCACGGTGAACAGGGTGCCGAGGACGCCGAAGGCGATCAGGATCGGCCGGCGGCCAACCTTGTCCGACAGCCCGCCGATGATGGGTTGCAGGCACATGAACAGGAACAGCGTGGCCGCCGAAATGGTGGTGGAGTCGGAGATGCTCATGCCGACGGTGTTCACCAGGTATTTCTGCATGTAGGTGGTGTAGGTGTAGAACGCCAGGGTGCCGCCCATGGTCAGGCCGACCACGGTCATCAGTTCCTTGGGGTGGCGCATCAAGGTGCGCATTGCGCTTTCCTTGGCCTTTTCTTTCTTGGTGAACGACTCGGTTTCTTCCATGCCACGACGCAGGTACAGCGCCACTACCGCGCACAGCGCGCCGATGGCGAACGGGATACGCCAGCCCCAGTCGTACAGTTGTTCGGTGGTCAGCAATTGTTGCAGCACGATCAATACCGCCAGGGCGATGAGCTGGCCGGAGATCAGGGTCACGTACTGGAAGCTGGAGTAGAAGCCCCGACGTTCCTTGGTCGCCATTTCGCTGAGGTAAGTGGCGGAGGTGCCGTATTCACCGCCGACCGACAGCCCCTGCAGTAAGCGGGCGAAAACCAGCAGGATCGGCGCACCGATACCAATGGTTTCATAGCCCGGGCTCAGGGCAATCAGCAAAGAGCCGAAGCACATCAGGTAGACCGACGCCATCAAGGCCTTTTTACGCCCGACCTTGTCGGCGTACAGGCCCATCAGCCAGCCACCGATCGGACGCATCAGGAAACCCACGGCGAAGATCGCGGCGGTGTTCAAGAGCTGGGCGGTGGTGTCGCCTTTCGGGAAAAAGGTCTTGGCGAAATACAGGGAGAAAGCCGCATAGACGTACCAGTCGTACCACTCGACCATGTTGCCGACCGATCCGCTGAAGATCGACCTGATACGGCTGGAGGTGGTGCGTTCTTTTGCCGGCGCAGCCGCCGACCCCAGAGGCAGGGAGTTGGAGTTATCCATTTAAGGATCCTTCATCTAATTGTTTTTGTGGAGCGCGCGGTAGCGCAGCCTGGCTGGGCTATAGCAGGAGCTGTGCCAAGCCGATGAAGGCCCGGTCTAGAAGGGTTTGGAGATTTTTTTGAGCGGAAAATTGCTGATGAATCAAGGGGGATGAGCGGAAAACCGCCGACGAAGATCGCTCCCACGCTCTGCGTGGGAGCGCATCCTGTGACGCTCCGCGTCACGATTTTAAGGGCGGACGCGGAGCGTCCAGNNCGCGGAGCGTGGGAACGATCGGGTTAGAGGAACGTATCCCGCGCCAGGCCATGGCGCTGCATTTTCTCATTGAAGGTGCGCCGTGGCAGTTGCAACTCGGCCAGCACCGCCTTGATATCGCCTTTGTGCCGGGTCAGCGCGGCTTTCAGGCAATGGGCTTCAAATGCTTCCTGCTGCGCCGCCAACGATTGCCCGGCTTCGATGCCTTCCGGCTCCGGTTCACCCAGCCCCAGCACCTGGCGTTCCGCGGCATTGGCCAGCTCCCGCACATTCCCCGGCCAGTCATGGCTGAGCAGGCGCCCCAGCGCGGGTCCGCTCAGGGGCGCGAAGTTGCGGCCCAGGCGCTCGGCGGCGCTTTGTGCAAAGTGCTCGAACAGCAGGGGAATGTCTTCCCGGCGTTCCCGCAGCGGTGGCAGGCGCAGTTGTGCGACGGTCAGGCGATAGGCCAAGTCCTCGCGAAAACGCCCGGCGCGAGCTTCGTCCAGCAGGTCGGGTTTGGTGGCGGCGATGATCCGCAAGTCCACCTTGATGCTTTGATTGGAACCGAGCCGTTCGAGTTTTTGCTCCTGCAACACCCGCAGCAATTTCACCTGCTGGGCCAGCGGCATGCTTTCGATCTCATCGAGAAACAGCGTGCCGCCATTGGCGTATTCCAGCTTGCCGATGCGCTTGCCCTGGGCGCCGGTGAACGCGCCACTTTCATGGCCGAACAGCTCGGCTTCAAACAGCTGCTCGGGAATCGCCGCGCAGTTCAGCGCCACAAACGGCTTCTTCGCCCGGGGGCCGAAATCATGCAGGCAACGGGCGACCAGCTCCTTGCCGCTGCCGGTTTCGCCGCGAATCAACACATTGACCGGCAAGCCGGCCAGGTCCAGCACTTGCCGGCGCAGGTTCTGCAAACCCCGGGACACCCCCAGCAGGCTCGATTCCAGTTGGGCCCGGTGATCGGCCTGCTGATGCAACCGGCGGTTTTCCAGCACCAGCCCGCGCTTGTCCAGCGCCCGGCGCAGGCTGCTGAGCAGGGCCTCGGGGCTGAAGGGTTTTTCGAGGAAGTCGTAGGCGCCATCACGCATGGCCTCGACGGCCATCGGCACATCGCCGTGGCCGGTGAGCAGAATCACCGGCAGGTCGGCGTCACGCCGCTGCACTTCAGCCAGCAACTCCAGGCCGCTGAGGCCGGGCATGCGCACGTCGCTCAGGATCACCCCGGGAAAGTCCCGGGGCAATTGCGCCAGGCATTCTTCGGCGCGGCTGAACAACTGCACCTCAAATCCCGACAGGCTCAGCCATTGCTCGACGGCCGTGCGAATGCTGGCTTCGTCGTCGACCACAATCACCGCATTCAACATAGGTCTGGTGTCTCCAGCGCGATGGGCAAGGTCAGGGTAAAGATCGCCCCGTCACCTTGATTGCCGGCGCTCAGGCGCCCGCCAAGTTCGTGGACGATAGCGTACGACACGGCGAGCCCCAAGCCGAGCCCGTCGCCTACCGGCTTGGTGGTGAAGAACGGGTCGAACACGCTGTTGAGGTTTTCCTCGGCGATCCCGCCGCCGCTGTCGCTGACGGTCAGGTGCCATAGCTGCTGATCGGCGTGCAGACGGATCTCCAGGCGCTTGCGTGGCTTGTCGGCCATGGCGTCGAGGGCGTTGCGCAGCAGGTTGATCAGCACCTGTTCGAGGCGGATCGCGTCGCCGCGTACCCAGGCCGGGCGGGTCAGGTCCAGTACGGTGCCGATGGCTTCGTCCCGCAGGCGCGCATCGAGCAAGTGCAGGGACTGGTCCACCACCGTCGCCAGGTCGAGGCGTTCGCGCAGGCCGCTGGGGCTCTTGCGGGCGAAGGTCTTGAGGTGGCCGGTGAGCGCGGCCATGCGTGTGAGCATGTCGTCCAGCGGGGTCAGGGCCTGGTAGGCGTCGTCCACCCGGCCATGGTCCAGCAGCAGCCGCAGAGTCGCCAACTGCATGCGCTGGGCGGTCAAAGGCTGGTTGATTTCGTGAGCGAGGGCGGCAGACATCTGCCCCAGCGCTGCCAGTTTGGCGGATTGCACCAGGCCATCCTGGGCGGTGCGCAGGGCGCGGGTGCGTTCTTCCACCAGTTGTTCAAGTTCTTCGCGGCTGCGCTGGCGCAGGCGGGCGAGGCGCCAGCGCTGGGTCAGGAACAGCACCAGGAACACCAGCGCCAGCCATGAACCGGCGGCGGCGAGGCCGGCGTTGCGTTGGTCTTCAAAGGCCACCTGTGGTTTGCGCAACAGGTGCAAGGTCCAGCCTTCGGCCTTCAGCGGCAGGGACTCCCAAATGTAATTGGCCTTGCCGTCGGGGCCGTCGACGCGCATCAGGTGGCTGTTTTCGTCAAAGCGTTGCAAGGCTTCAGTGTCCAGTGGCAGCAATTGTTTCTTGTCGTATTGGCGGGTGGCCTTGAGTTCGGCGTGGTCGCTGTCCGACAACGGACGCAGCGCGCGGTAGCGCCAGCCCGGCTGATTGGCGATAAACACAATGCCCCGGGCATCGCTGACCAGCAGCAAGTCATTGCCCTGGGCCCACTCGCGCTCCAGTTCCGGGAACTCCAGCTTGACCACCATGGCGCCGAGGAACTGCTCGTTCTCGCCGACCACCGCGCTGGAGAGGAAATACCCCGGAATCCCGGTGGTCACGCCCACTGCATAAAAACGCCCGGTGCCCTGGCTCAAGGTTTGGCTGAAGTAGGGACGAAACGCGTAGTTGTGCCCCACATAACTGCTGGGCAGGTTCCAGTTGCTGGCGGCCACGGCGAGGCCGTTGCGGTCCATCAGTTCCAGGGTCGAGGACTGGGCGGCGCCGTTGATGCGCTCCAGCTTGCGGTTGAGCAAATCCTGGGTGGCGGTGTCCAGCGGGCCCTTCAAGGCGCTGATCATTTCCGAGTCCAGGGCCAGCACGGCGGGCAGGGCGCGGTAGCGTTCGATCAGGGTGTGCAGGGAGTTGCCATAAAGCATGAGCTGCTGATTGGCGCGGGCGGCGTCATCCACCAGGGCCAGGCGTTCGGCGTGGCGGGTAGCCAGGGCGGCAGCCAGTACCGCGCCGGCGATGATCAGCAAGGAGTAGAGGGTCAAACGCAGCGGGCGGGGAATCGCAATCATACGAAGATGAACAGTGCAATTAGGGGCGAGCACCATAGCATGAGGCGCATGGCTGTTGTGGCGAGGGAGCTTGCTCCCGCTGGGGCGCGTAGCGGCCCCAAAAAAATGGGAGCGCTGCGCACTGGAGCGGGAGCAAGCTCCCTCGCCACAGTGAGAGGTGCATGAAACAAAAAAAGGCGACCGTAGTGGTCGCCTTTTATCCTTGCAGGGGAAATGCTTACTGCACTTCAACCGCCAGGCTTTCACTGATCTTTTTCTGCCAGATGGCAGGACCGGTGATGTGTACCGACTCGCCCTTGCTATCAACGGCAACGGTGACCGGCATGTCTTTCACGTCGAACTCGTAGATCGCTTCCATGCCCAGCTCGGCGAACGCCACGACGCGGGATTTCTTGATGGCCTGGGCCACCAGGTAAGCCGCGCCGCCCACTGCCATCAGGTAAACCGCCTTGTGGTCCTTGATCGCTTCGATAGCGGTCGGGCCGCGCTCGGATTTGCCGATCATGCCCAACAGGCCGGTTTGCTCGAGGATCTGGCGGGTGAACTTGTCCATCCGCGTGGCGGTGGTCGGACCGGCAGGCCCCACCACTTCTTCGCGCACCGGATCAACCGGGCCGACGTAGTAGATGAAGCGACCCTTGAGGTCCACCGGCAGGGTTTCGCCCTTGTTCAGCATCTCGACCATGCGCTTGTGCGCGGCGTCGCGACCGGTGAGCATCTTGCCGTTGAGCAACACGGTTTCGCCCGGCTTCCAGCTCTGCACGTCTTCCGGGGTCAGGGTGTCGAGGTTGACGCGACGGGCCGACGGGCCGGCTTCCCAGACGATTTCCGGGTAGGCGTCCAGCGGTGGCGCTTCGAGCGATGCAGGGCCCGAGCCGTCGAGCACGAAGTGCGCATGACGGGTGGCGGCGCAGTTGGGGATCATGCACACCGGCAGCGAGGCCGCGTGGGTCGGGTAGTCCATGATTTTCACGTCGAGCACGGTGGTCAGGCCACCCAGGCCCTGGGCGCCGATGCCCAGTTGGTTGACCTTCTCGAACAGCTCCAGGCGCATCTCTTCGATACGGTTGGACGGGCCGCGCTTCTTCAGCTCGTGGATGTCGATGGATTCCATCAACACTTCCTTGGCCATTACCGCGGCTTTCTCGGCGGTGCCGCCGATGCCGATGCCAAGCATGCCCGGTGGGCACCAGCCGGCGCCCATGGTCGGAACGGTCTTGAGCACCCAGTCGACGATCGAGTCGGACGGGTTGAGCATGGCCATTTTCGACTTGTTCTCGGAACCACCGCCCTTGGCGGCCACGTCCACTTCCACGGTGTTACCCGGGACGATGGAGTAGTGGATCACGGCAGGGGTGTTGTCCTTGGTGTTTTTACGCGCACCGGCCGGGTCGGCGAGGATCGAAGCCCGCAGGACGTTTTCCGGCAGGTTGTAGGCCTGGCGCACGCCTTGGTTGATCATGTCGTCCAGGCTCATGGTGGCGCCATCCCAGCGCACGTCCATGCCTACACGTACAAATACGGTGACAATCCCGGTGTCCTGGCAGATCGGGCGGTGGCCGGTGGCACACATGCGCGAGTTGATCAGGATCTGAGCCATGGAGTCACGGGCCGCTGGCGATTCTTCGCGCAGGTAGGCCTCGTGCATCGCCTGGATGAAGTCAACGGGATGGTAGTAGGAAATGAATTGCAGGGCGTCGGCAACGCTCTGAATCAGGTCGTCTTGCTTGATCACGGTCATGAGTCGCGCTCCTCTATAAGGGAACATTCAATAAAGGTGGCGTCAGTGTTGCATCGGTCGGCTGAAGCCACCTTTCCAAGGCACGCCAAAGTGGTGCAGGCGCGACGCTAAAAAGGCGCGGCAGTATAACCCGCCACGGTGGCCGATACACCCGACTATGGTCAAACTCTACCGGGCGTGATTCCCTGTAGACGCCTTTTTGATCCGAGACCCTTGATGCCTGAACTTCACGTCGGTGAACGCCACTGGTCGGTAGCCGCCGGCAGCAACCTGCTGGATGCCCTGAACCAGGCGGGCGTGGCCGTGCCTTATAGTTGCCGCGCCGGCAGCTGCCATGCCTGCCTGGTGCGTTGCCAGGGTGATATCCAGGACAACCAGCCGGATGCCCTGAGCCCGGCGCAGCGCCAGGATGGCTGGCGCCTGGCGTGCCAGTGCCAGGTCGCAGGTGACTTGCAGGTCGAAGCCTTCGACCCGCTGCGTGACGGGTTGCCGGCGACGGTGTTGAGCGTCGATTGGTTGACCCCGAGTGTACTGCGCTTGCGGCTGCAACCCGAACGCGGCTTGCGCTACCGGGCGGGGCAGCATCTGGTGTTGTGGGCCGGCAGCGTTGCGCGGCCTTATTCATTGGCCAGCCTGCCCCAGGAAGATCCGTTTCTCGAATTTCACATTGATTGCCGCCTGCCCGGCGAATTCAGCGACGCCGCCCGCCAATTCAAGGCCGGTGACAGCCTGCGCCTGGGCGAATTGCGGGGCGGCGCCTTGCAGTACGACCCCGACTGGCAATCGCGGCCGCTCTGGCTGCTGGCCTCGGGCACCGGACTCGGCCCGCTATGGGGCGTGTTGCGCGAGGCCTTGCGCCAGGATCACCAGGGCGCCATCCGGGTCATTCACCTGGCCCATGACGCGGGCGGTCATTACCTCGCCGGGCCATTGGCCCAGCTGGCTGGTGCGCATCCGAACGTGACCGTTGAGCTATGGACAGCGGCTGAGGTGACGCAGGCGTTGGCGCAACTGCGGCTTGTTTCCCGGCAAACTCTGGCTTTACTCTGCGGGCACCCGGCCAGTGTCGAGGCCTTTTCCAAGCGCCTGTTCCTGGCCGGACTGCCGCGCAATCAACTGCTGGCCGATGTGTTCCTGCCCCGTGGTTGAGCGCTGAATTTCCCAGCCGCGAGATTTGTCATGACCGATGCCATCCTGCAGCAACGCGAACGCGGGTTGCTGATTTTGCAGCTCAATCGCCCGGACAAGAAAAATGCCCTGACCCGCGCCATGTACAGCCAATTGGCCGAGGCGCTGGAGCAGGCGGATGCCGATACCAGCGTGAATGCCGTGCTGATCCAGGGCAGCAGCGAGTGCTTCACCGCCGGTAACGATATTGGCGACTTCCTCGAACAACCGCCGGCGGATCTCGACAGCCCGGTCTTCAATTTCATGCGCAGCTTGCTCAACTGCCGCAAGCCAGTGATTGCGGCGGTGGCGGGCGTGGCGGTGGGAATTGGCACGACGCTGCTGCTGCATTGTGACCTGGTGTATGTCAGCCGGGATGCACGGTTGCGCATGCCGTTCGTCAACCTGGGGCTGTGTCCGGAGTTTGGGTCCAGCTTGATCCTGCCGCGCTTGCTGGGGCATGCCAAGGCGGCGGAGTTGCTGCTGTTGGGTGAAGGGTTTACCGGCGAACAGGCTGCCGCCTGGGGCATTGCCACCGAGGCATTGGGCAGCGGTGAATCGGCCCTGGCCAAGGCACGGGAAATTGCTGGACGGTTTGAGACCCTGGCGCCGGGCGCGGTGCAAGTCAGCAAGCATCTGATGAAAAGCGTTGATCGCGAGCAGTTGCGCAAGGTGATCGAGGAGGAGGGGGCGTTGTTTACCCAGAGGTTGAAGTCGCCGGAGGCGATTGCGGCGTTGTCGGGGTTTATCACTCGGAGATGAATGAGCGTTGACTGGTCGGCCGTCTTCGCGAGCAAGCCCGCTCCCACATTCGACCGTGTTTCTTCAGGATGTACGCGATCAAATGTGGGAGCGGGCTTGCTCGCGAATAGGCCAGTAAAGCCAACACACAAGCCAATTTGCAATGCAAAAAGCCCCGCCATTCACATGGCGGGGCTTTTGTTTTTCAGCGAGCGGTCAATCAGACCATTGGGTCGCCAACGTGCAGGATCTTCATGCCGTTGGTGCCGCCGATGGTGTGGTAGCTGTCGCCCTTGGTCAGGATGACCCAGTCGCCTTTCTCCACGACGCCGCGCTTGAGCAACTCGTCGATCGCGGCCTGGCTGACTTGCTCAGGCGGCAGCGATGCCGGGTCGAACGGTACGGTGTAGACGCCGCGGAACATGGCCGCACGGGCCTGGGTTTCGCGGTGCGGGGAGAACGCGTAGATCGGGATCGAGGAACGGATGCGCGACATGATCAACGGCGTGTAGCCACTTTCGGTCAGGGCGATGATCGCTTTCACACCCGGGAAGTGGTTGGCGGTGTACATGGCCGCCAGGGCGATGCTCTGGTCGCAGCTTTCGAAGACCTTGCCGATACGGTGGCTGGAGGTCTTGCTGGTCGGGTGCTTTTCAGCGCCGACGCAGATGCGTGCCATGGCCTGCACGGCTTCCAGCGGGTACGGGCCAGCCGCACTTTCAGCCGAAAGCATCACGGCGTCGGTGTAGTCGAGCACGGCGTTGGCCACGTCGGACACTTCGGCACGGGTTGGCATCGGGTTCTGGATCATCGACTCCATCATCTGGGTCGCAACGATCACCGCCTTGTTGTGGCGACGTGCGTGCAGGATGATTTTCTTCTGGATACCGATCAGCTCGGCGTCACCAATTTCCACACCCAGGTCGCCACGGGCAACCATCACGGCGTCGGAAGCCTTGATCAGGCCGTCGAGGGTTTCGTCATCGGCCACGGCTTCGGCGCGTTCGATCTTCGCCACCAGCCAAGCAGTGCCGCCGGCTTCGTCGCGCAGTTTACGGGCGTATTCCATGTCGGCGGCGTCGCGCGGGAAGGATACCGCGAGGTAGTCCACTTCCATTTCGGCGGCGAGCTTGATGTCGGCCTTGTCTTTTTCAGTCAGGGCCGGGGCAGTCAGGCCACCGCCACGACGGTTGATGCCTTTGTGGTCCGACAGCGGGCCGCCGATGATCACGGTGCAATTCAGTTCGGTCGGGGTGGCGGTGTCGACGCGCATTACCACACGGCCGTCGTCCAGCAGCAGTTCGTCGCCCACGCCGCAGTCTTTCACCAGGTCCGGGTAGTCGATACCCACGACTTGCTGGTTGCCTTCGGTCAGGGGATGGCTGGTGGAGAAGGTGAACTGGTCACCGATCTTCAGCTCGATCCGCTTGTTGGCAAATTTGGCGATACGGATTTTCGGGCCTTGCAGGTCACCCAGCAACGCCACGAAGCGGCCATGCTTGGCGGCCAGGTCACGCACCAGCTTGGCGCGAGCCTTGTGCTCGTCCGGGGTGCCGTGGGAGAAGTTCAGACGGGCAACGTCCAGGCCAGCCAGAATCAGCTGTTCGAGGACTTCCGGCGAGTTACTGGCCGGGCCAAGGGTGGCGACGATTTTGGTACGACGGACGGACATGCACGGACTCCTGAGTTCAAGCGCTGGGGAAGGCTACTATGCTCTTTGGTTGTAGTCATTGTTCGTTTGCACTACTTATCGATGATTCGCTTGTTTTCACTCTGCATGAACAGATGAACAACCTTGAAGATTTTCGATGAAGGGTCGATACACTGCACAAGACAGGAGAACCCCCATGCGAATCGTGATCATTGCTGCCCTGGCCGTCAGTGTTGTCGGCTGCACCCGTTGGTCGATGGACCATCATTTGAACAATGCGTACCGCGCCTACGGTGTGGGCGATTGCCAGCGGGTCACCCTTGAGTTGTCCCAGGTCGACCGTGAAAGCCGTTCCCGGCGCTACGTGCAACCGGAAGTCTCGATGTTGCGCGGGCAGTGCCTGGAGCGCGAGAAGCTGTTTGTCGATGCGGCGCAAACCTATCAGTTCATCATCAGCCAGTACCCGGCGAGCGAGTACGCATTCCGTGCCCGTGCCCGTTTGGATACCCTGCAGCAACTGGGGCATTACCCCGGCGCGAGCGTTGCCCAGCCGCGGCCGGCGTCGTTGTGATGATATTTGTCATGCCATAGCTGGCTCGTTGCCAGTCTTGGGCTAATCTTTGAATGTCAGTTTGTATAAGTTTCTATTCAAACGGATGGCGTTCCCGGATTTGGCAGCTGTAAAAGTGGCAACCCGTTTGCGGTTGTCGCACCGATATCCGGGGAGAGCGGGCCTTCAGGCTCGTTTCGAATCACTGGAGCGGCCACATATATGGCCATTGGATGGCGACCTCATCATGTTTACTCACCGACGGATCGAGCGGCATCAGTTACCTTGCTTCCTTCAAGTGTTCAACCGCCTGACGGACAAGCCAATCGGCTATCTGGGCAATGTTTCCGAGCAGGGCCTGATGTTGATCAGCCAGTTACCCATGATGGTCGATGTGGAGTTCGAGCTGCGCTTGAAGATCCCCGGGCCTGAGGGTGAGGTGCAGGCGGTAGACCTCACGGCCACCTGCCTGTGGTGTCATGAGGATATAAACCCCCAGCATTACGATTCCGGGTTCAGCATATCCCAGGCCCCTGCCGAATATGGGGAGGTGATCAGCGCGCTGCTGGATTACTTCAGCTTTGATCCGTTGCAGGCCTCTGCCTAGGTGCTGCATCCGGCGTTCATAGCGCGCCGGCTTTTTTCCAGCCCAGGTAGCGGGTCACCAGGGCGGCACCCAGGTCCGAAGGCAGTGTGTCCAGTACCGACAGCCCGTGGGCGTTCAAGCGGTCGTGGAGTTCGTCCCGGGTATTGAGATAGTTGATCGTGCCGCAGTAGGCCAGGGCTTCGGGCAGGGTTTGCACGGGAGCCTGGCGTAACTGGTCAAGGACCTCCTCCCGCAGGCTTGCGACCATTACCCGGTGCTGGCGGCTGATGCGCTTTACGGCGCTGAGTAACTCTTCATCTTCCTCCTCCCGCAAATTGGTCACTACGATCACCAGCGAGCGACGTTTCTGCCGGGCCAGCAGTTGGCTGGCGGCCGCCTGGTAATCGGCCGTACGCCGGGACGTGTCCAGGTCATACACCGCATTCAGCAACAGGTTGAGCTGGCCACTGCCCTTGACCGGCGCCAGGTAGCGCGGCTGGTCGCAGGCAAAGGTGCACAGCCCTACGGCATCGCCCTGGCGCAAGGCTACATAACTGAGCAGCAGGCAGGCGTTGAGCGCGTGGTCGAAGTGCGACAGTTCGGCGTCCTGGCTGCGCATACGGCGGCCACAATCGAGCATGAACATGATCTGCTGGTCGCGCTCGTCCTGGTACTCCCTGGCAATGGGCGTGCGTTGCCGGGCGGTGGCTTTCCAGTCGATCTGGCGCAGGCTGTCACCTTCGCGAAACTCACGCAGCTGGTGAAACTCCAGGCCCAGCCCACGCCGTTGCCGCTGGCGTACGCCCAGCTGGTTGAGCCAGTTGTCCACCGCCAGCAACTGCGCGCCATACAGGCGTGCGAAGTCCGGGTAGACCCGGGTGGCGTCGCTGACGTCGATCAGGCGCCGGGCCGACCATAGCCCCAGGGCGCTGGGCAGATGCACTTCACAGCGGGTAAAGCTGAAATGCCCGCGCCTTTGGGGCCTTAGCCGATAACCCAGTTCACTGTGCTCGCCGGGCCGCAGTTCGATGGATTGCGGCAGGTCCTCCACCGCCAGGCCGTCAGGCACATGATCGAATACCTGGACCGCCAACGGCTGGGGATAATCGTGCTCCAGGGTTACCCGCACTTCCCCCCAGCGCCCCAGTGCCAGGCTGCCGGGCATCTGCCGTCGCACGCGCGGGGACGGCCGGCGGCGCAGGCGGCTGGCATCCAGCAGGGCCAGCAGCAACAGGGCCAGCAGCAGGCCCCACGTCACTGAGTGCAGGGCGTCTGGCACCTTGACCTGTAGCGCCACCAGTGCGCCGAGCAGGATACTCAGGCCCAGCAGTACACCGAGCCAGGTCAACAGCAGGCGGGTTGGTCTCATGGGCGTCTCATTGGCGTGGCGCCGGGACTTGGTCCAGCAATTGCCGGAGCACCTGGTCGACTTCCAACCCGTCGATATCCAGCTCCGGGGCAATACGCACCCGATGGCGCAACACTGCCAGGGCGCAGCCCTTGATGTCGTCCGGGGTCACGAACTCGCCCCCGCGCAGCAAGGCCCGCGCCCGTGCACCGCGAACCAGGGCGATGGAGGCCCGGGGCCCGGCGCCGATGGTCAGGCCCGGCCAACTGCGCGTAGTGCGGGCCAGGCGCACGGCGTAGTCGAGCACCTGCTCATCCAGCGCCAACTCGCTGGCAATCTGTTGCAACAGCAGCACGTCTTCGGCTTGCAGCACCGTGCGCAGCGGCTGTACGTCGAGCATGTCGGCTCGGGACGAGCGGGTGACTTCGCGCACCATGTCCAGTTCCTGCTGTGCCTCGGGATAGTCCATGCGCACCTTGAGCATGAAACGGTCCAGTTCGGCTTCGGGCAACGGGTAAGTACCTTCCTGCTCGATGGGGTTCTGGGTGGCCAGTACCATGAACGGCTGGCCGATGGGCAGCGCCTCGCCTTCAAGGGTTACCTGGCGTTCCTGCATGGCTTCCAGCAACGCTGCCTGGGTTTTCGCCGGGGCACGGTTGATCTCGTCAGCCAACAGCAGGTTGGTGAACAACGGTCCCTTGCGCAGCTTGAACTGTTCGGTATGCAGGTCGTATACGGCATGGCCGGTCACGTCGCTGGGCATCAGGTCCGGGGTGAACTGGATGCGCGCGAACTCGCCTCCAAAACAGCGTGCCAGCGCGCGTACCAGCAAGGTCTTGCCCAGGCCGGGAACCCCTTCAAGCAACACATGGCCGCCCGCGATCAACGCCGTGAGCACGTCATCGATCACCGGGTCCTGACCGATAACCGCCTTGCGCAGTTCGACGCGCAAGGCCTGGGCCAGTTGGCTGGCGCGCTGAATCGGGTCAGTGGCGGGAAATTCGCTCATAGGGCATTCCTGAGGGTTTGCAGGCAGGCCACCTGGCGGCTGAAATCGGCGCTGGAGAGCCGTTTCGTCGCAGGTGGGCCAAGGGCCTGGCTGATAACAAGGGAGGGTTGGCGGGTCAGGCGTTCAAGCACCCGCAATTGTTCGGCTGTATCGAGGTGTTCGAACCCGGGATGACGGCGCCGAGCGGTGCGCTGGATGTCGCGCTGCAAGGCTTGCAGCAAGCTGTCTTGCCCGCTGCGGCGCAACAGGAAGTCGGCACTGGCGTTCAAGTGTTCCTGCAATTGCCGGCGTGCCTTGGGCGCCGGTTGCCGGATCGGACCCTGGCGCAGGCTGGCGTGCCAGAGGCCCAGGGCGATCAGCGCGGCAAGTGCCACCAGTGCCTGGGGGAAGTAGCGCAACAACAGGCTGAACAGGTCCTCGACATCAGTGTTGAACAGCAGTGTGACCTGGGTGCCCTGGCTCAGGTACCAGAGCAGCCACGCGTTATCGTGCAGGCCGATGCCGGGGTTTTTCCACAGGTCGCTGTCGGTGACCACGGTCACACGCCCTTGCCCGAGGTTGACCTGCATCAGGTGCGTCGACCGGGCGCTGTTGGCCGAGAATTGTGCCAGGTGCCTGGGGTCGGTGAGGTTGAAGTCGGTGTCGAAGCTGAAATAGGCCGGCGCTGTTTCGTTGTCCACATAGAGTTTGGTCAGGTCCGGCGTTTTCTTTTTACGCGCGGGTGCCGGAGCGTCGAATTCTTCACTGAAGGATTGGTGTATCTGCACACGATCCAGCAACAGGTCGCCACTTTCACCGGTGTCCTCATCCCACAGCGCTTCGGCTACCAGCAGCAGATGGCCGCCAGCCCGGGTCCACTGCAGCAATTGATCAACCTGGGGCGGGCTCATGTTGCTGCGCTCGCCCAGCAACAGCAGGCTGTTGCCCTTGGGCGAAAGGCTGGCCAGCCGTTCGAGGCTGTTGGCATGTTCCACCACCAGGCCCTGCTGGCGCAGAAAGTGTTCAGCTGCCAGGTAGGGGTTGGCCAGGGCTTCGGGTGAAGGGCCGCGATCGACCACTTCCTGATAAGGAATCGCCTTGTGCCAGGCATAAAAACCGCCGGCTGCCAGCAAGCCCGCGACCAGCAGCCCGACCCACAGCAACGGCCGGTTCATTGCGCCGCTCCCGAACCGAACAGGGTTCGCCAATCGCTGCATAGCTGTTGTTGCGCCAAGGCAGGCGGCAGGCGATGGCCATAGGCAAGGTTTTGCCAGTAACGGGTCAGCTCACCGCTGAATGCCAGCAGCTGCGGTTGTTGCAGTTGGCGGATACGTTCCAGGACTTCACCTTCCGTGTCGGCACTTTTCAGCGGCAGGTTGAAGTCGTGCAGCAAGCGGCTGAGCAACCCACGGTAGAGCAGGCCTAGGGCTTCCCGGGGCTGTGTTGCCCACAGCTGTTCGGCGGCGTCTGCGATGTCTTCGGGCAAGGTGTCAGCCCCCAGTTCAAGGCCGAACAGCTGCGAAGGCACGGGTTTGGCAGCCTTGGGTTTGCGCGGGCTGCGGCGGCTGACAAAGGCATGCAGCCAGTCGCGGTAGCGCCAGATCACCAGTGCCAGGCCACCTGCCAGCAATCCCCAGAGCAGTACTTCAAGGCCCTTGGCGATGTGCTTGAACGAATCACTGTTGAGGTTTTTCAGCAATGATTCCAGCCAGGCTGGCAGCTTGGCATCACCTGCCGCTTTGTTTTTGTCGGCTGCTTTATCCTCGCCGAAGCGGTAGCGAGTGAGCGTTTCCGGGTTCTTGAACGGTGGCTGCTCCAACAGCGTCTTGATCGAGTGACTGGCCGATTGTGTAGTCAGCGGCGTTTGGGGAACCGGTTCATCAGCCCATGCCGATGGGATCGGCGGAATCAGCGTCAGCCCGGCCACCAGCAACAGCAGCGACGCCACACCGCTCAGGCGCTGGCGCATTCGGCGGAACACCAGTTCCAGGTCCCAGGCTTCCAGCACCGTGCGGCGGTTCAGGTAAAGGCTGAAGCCACAGGCGACATAGATCGGCTCCCAGAACACTAGGATCAAGGCGTAGAACATGTTGGTCAGGTGCTCCAGCCAACGCCAGTCGTGGCCGGCGGTGAGCACCAGTTGCTGCCAATCCCAGTCGCGTTCGACCTCTTGCGGCAGGAAGAAATAGAACACGGCCATCAACCCGAACCACAGGGCGATTTCCAGGTGCACCCCGATCAGGGTCAGCCAGCGCGCGGCGCCTGCGTTGCGCTGCTGCAACACCCCGAGACGTTGTTGGCGCGCCTGGCCTTGCAGCCCTTCGAGCTGGACCACCGGTATCTCGAAGCTACGGCTGAGGCTGAAGCGCCGCCAGGTCAGGCTGGCCAGCAGTTGGCCCTTGAGCAGCCGCGGCGATTGGCGCAGCGCTTGTTTCAGGCTGGGTGTTTCGCCGAACAGGGCCTTGGACAGGATATACAGTGGCAGGCGGTCGAATGCCGGTTTCAACCACCAGAACAGCAACAGCGCGGTGGTGGGGTGATTCCACAGCAGCACGCTGAACAGGGCGAAGACCGGCAAGGTCACGATGGCCCAACTGCTCATCAACAGCAGCCGATGTTCCCGGGCCAGCAGGATGCCGAGGTCCATGGCCTCCCAGGAGGTACGCGGGCGGATCACGACGCTGGCATCACTCAGGCGCATGGCGATTCCGTCCGGCAAACAGCAGGTAGGCCGCCATCAGCAACCACAGGGCGGTGCCGACCAGGTACTTGACCCACGGCGCCACGGCATTGGTGGACGACCAGTACGCCTCGATAAACGCGGCGATCAGCAGGAACACCATCACACCACAAATCATTTGCACACTTTTGCGCGCGGCCAGGCGCAGGGATTCGCCTCTGGTGAGGGGCCCCGGTGCAATCAGCGCCCAGCCCAGTTGCAGGCCAGCCGCGCCAGCCAGGGCAATTGCGCTGAGCTCGAAGGCGCCATGGCCGATGACAAATGACCAGAACGTTTGCCCGTAGCCGATTTGCGTCAGGTGCCCGGCAACGGCGCCAATGATCAGGCCATTGAAGAACAGGAAAAATACGCTGCCCAGGCCGAACAGCAGCCCGGCGGCAAAGGTCTGGAAGGCGATACCGATGTTGTGCATCACGTAGTAGCCGAACATCATCCAGTCTTCGCTGGAAGCGCGTTCGGCTGCCCGGCCCAGGCGGCTGGCATCGGGGTTGTACATGGCCTGCATCTCGGCCACCTGCCGAGGGCTGACGATGCTGTAGATCAAGTCCGGAAACAGGTACACCAGCAAGGCAATGCCGAGCAGGCTGCCAAAGAACAGCAGGCCGGCAGCCAGCACAAATGGCCATTGCGCGCGAACCAGCCTGGGGAAATCGGCCAGCAGGAAGCTCAGCACGTTTGCCCCCATCCGGCTGCGATGACGATACAACTGTTGATGGCCGCGCAAGGCAAGCTGCTGCAACGGGTCCACCAGGTAGCTGCTGTAGCCGCGCTCCTGGGCCAGGGCCAGGTGCTGGCACAACTGCCGGTATTGATGAGGGAAGTCGGCGAAGTCGGCGCCTTTGGCTTTGCCTTTCTCCAACTGCGTCAACTGGTCGGCAAAGGCTTGCCATTGTGGCTGATGACGGCTTTCGAAAAGACTCTGTTTCATGTTGGCCCCAACAATCCGCGGGCCACACCGTTGAGTTCTGCCACGGCGCGGGCAGGGGAGACCTGCAGGGGCGTGGCCAGGATAGCGGCCAGTTCGTTGACTCGCTCGGCCGACAGTTCGCCCTGGCGTTCGGCGAAGCTGAGAATCGCCCGTTGTTCGTTCAGCTCGAGGGCGAACGGCAGGCGCAGCGCCGGGGCCTGGGGCACTTGCGGGCGGGAAAGCGGTTGTTCGCGGTAGATCACCAGGGTCCCGGCCGCCAGGTCGCCTAGGCGCTTGAAGTTGGGGTGTTGCAGGCAACTGATGGCGCCGAGGAAATAGCCGAAGGGCAGCATGTCGACAAAGCGCAGCAGGTTACGGATCAGCGAGGCGGACCAGCCGATGGGCGTGCCATCGTCCTGTACTACCCGCAGGCCCATGACCTGTTTGCCGGGCGAGCAGCCCTGGTTGAGTACTTCGAAAAGCACCATGTACCACCAACTGACGAGGAACAGCAGCAGCGAACCCAGGCCAATGCCCAGGTTGCCGAGAAAGGCCAATGCGATAAACAGGATGCCGAGAATCAGGCCGCGCAAACCCAGGTCGAAGGCAAAGGCCAGTGAGCGTACCAGCAGGCCGGCCGGGCGCAGGGGCAGGTCGATACCCTCCGGGGTTTCGATCTGGTAGCGGGTATCCAGTGGCGCAGGTGGCATCGCGGTCCTTGGCAGTGCGGCGCTGGCGCCTGAGCGGCAGCGGCGGGGTTGGAAAGACCGATGCTAGCAGTGTCGACGGTGGAAGCAACCACTCAACGATTTACTGAATGTTTGTACAGGGAACACAGCGCTGGCCCCCGATGCCTGCAAGCGCCTAGACTTTGCCGGTCTTCAGCACAGGAATAGCCCGTGACCACCATTTTCTGGTACGACTATGAAACCACCGGCATCAATCCGCGTACCGACCGCCCGCTGCAGGTAGCCGGTATTCGCACCGACCTCGAGCTTAACGAGGTCGGGCCGCCGGTCAATCTCTACTGCCACCCCAGCGACGATATCCTGCCGCATCCGGCAGCGTGCGCGATCACTGGCATCACTCCCGGCGTGCTGGCGGAAAAAGGCCTGGCCGAAGCCGACTTCATGACCCGGGTGCACGCCGAGCTGGCCACCCCGGGCACTTGCGGGGCCGGCTACAACACCTTGCGTTTTGACGATGAGATGACGCGCTACAGCTTGTACCGCAATTTCTTCGATCCCTATGCCCGGGAATGGCAGGGCGGCAACAGCCGCTGGGACCTGATCGACGTGGTGCGCACTGCCTACGCCCTGCGCCCTGACGGGATCGTCTGGCCGGAACAGGACGGGCGCGTCACCCTCAAGCTTGAGCGGTTGACGGCCGCCAACGGCATCGACCACGGCCAGGCCCACGACGCCTTGTCCGATGTGCGCGCCACCATCGCCCTGGCCCGGTTGATCCGCGAGAAGCAACCCAAGCTCTATGACTGGCTGTTTCAACTGCGCAGCAAACAACGGGTCATGGACCAGGTGCGGTTGTTGCAGCCGATGGTGCATATTTCCGGTCGTTTTTCTGCCGAGCGTCATTACCTGGGGGTGGTGCTGCCGCTGGCGTGGCACCCGCGCAATCGCAATGCATTGATCGTCTGCGACCTGGGGCTCGATCCGCAAGGGCTGTTGGACGAGGACGCCGATACCTTGCGCCGGCGCTTATATACCCGCCGCGACGAACTGGCCGAAGGTGAATTGCCGGTACCGCTCAAGTTGCTGCACATCAATCGTTGCCCGGTGGTCGCACCGTTGAGCGTGCTTCGGCCGCAAGACCGCGAGCGTTTGCAGCTGGATATGGATGAGTGTGATGCGCGGGCCCTGCGGCTAAGCGACGCACAGGAACTATGGCGCGATAAACTGGCGGCGATTTACGCCGAGGAAGATTTTGCGCCAAGCGCCGATCCCGAGCAGCAGCTATACGATGGTTTTATCGGAGATCGTGATCGACGTTTATGTGAGCAAGTGAGAGTCGCCGAGCCGGCGCAACTAGCGCGCCAGCAATGGCCTTTCGATGATGAACGTTTGCCTGAATTATTATTTCGCTATCGTGCACGCAACTTTCCAGACACCTTGAATAGTGAAGAGCAACAACGCTGGAGAGTTTTCTGTCAGCAACGTTTGTCAGACCCTCAATGGGGCGCGCCAAACACCCTTGAGGGTTTTAAGCAGGCGTGTCTTGAGTTGGCTGTTAGTGCCACACCGTTTCAGCGCCAGGTGCTTGATGAATGGCAGGAGTATGTTGATGCCTTAGCGACTCGAATGAGTCTGTAATCAGCTTCCCGGTAAAATACGGACAATAAAAAACGCCAGCAAGCTGGCGTTTTTTATTGCGTTGCGTATCACGCAGCGTCCTGGCGAGGCTTAGCCCAGCAGGGTAGCCCAGCCTTCAACCACGTCGCCGCCCCACTTGGCTTTCCACTCTTTCAGAGTCTTGTGGTTGCCACCTTTGGTTTCAATCACTTCGCCGTTGTGCGGGTTTTTGTATTGTTTAACCTTGCGTGCACGCTTGGTGCCGGTAGCTTTTACGGCGCCACGTGGAGCCTTAACTTTCGAATCCGGATCCAGCAGCGCGATGATGTCACGCAGGGATTTGGAGTATTCGCCCATCAGGGTGCGCAATTTGCCTTCGAATTCCAGCTCGGTTTGCAGTTTGTCGTCTTGGGACAGGTTCTTCAAACGGGCTTGCAGCTCTTTGATAGCTTCTTCGGTGGCGCGATATTCGTTGATCAGGGACATGGGGACTACCTTATGCAGGGCGCTGGGTGAAAGGGGATAGTGGCTCAATAATAGTCAGACAGTTTGCCCAAGTAAACATTTAAGGCCGCATTTATGTAATTTACTTTGGTTGTTTGTGGCAAAAGCGTGGAATTGAGTTAATTAGTAAGGGGGATGGCCTAAAGATACTCTGGTTAAGTCTTGGCTTACTGCCGGAGTCCACGCGTTTGCACACATAATGGGGAAAAACCTTACGCTATTAAGGGGCAGGGTTGACGCAGCCGATCAGAATAAGCGTTGAGGAATACTGCAGTTTTTCTGCGCAATCGCTAGAATGGCGGCCTTTGCGAAGTTCTGGAGTTTCCCCCTAATGCGCACTTTTCGGCTGGTGATTGCTTGCCCGGACCGGGTTGGCATCGTTGCCAAGGTCAGTAACTTTCTGGCTTCCCACAACGGCTGGATCACCGAAGCGAGCCATCACTCGGACAATCTCAGCGGCTGGTTTTTCATGCGTCACGAAATTCGTGCCGATACGCTGCCCTTTGGTCTAGAGGCATTTCGCGAGGCATTTGCGCCGATCGCTGAAGAGTTCTCGATGACCTGGCGCATCACCGACACGGAACAGAAAAAACGCGTGGTCCTGATGGCCAGTCGTGAGTCCCACTGCCTGGCAGACCTGCTGCACCGCTGGCACAGCGATGAACTGGACTGCGAAATCTCCTGCGTGATTTCCAACCATGACGACCTGCGCAGCATGGTCGAGTGGCATGGCATTCCGTACTACCACGTCCCGGTCAACCCGCAGGACAAGGAGCCGGCCTTTGCCGAGGTCTCGCGCCTGGTCAAGCAGCACGATGCGGACGTCGTGGTACTGGCGCGCTACATGCAGATTCTGCCGCCGGAGTTGTGCAGTGAATACGCGGGCAAGGTGATCAATATTCACCACAGTTTCCTGCCATCGTTTGTGGGTGCCAAGCCGTATCACCAGGCATCCCTGCGTGGCGTGAAGCTGATCGGTGCAACGTGCCACTACGTCACCGAAGAGTTGGACGCCGGTCCCATCATCGAGCAGGACGTGGTGCGTGTCAGCCATAGCGACAGCATCGAAGACATGGTCCGTTTTGGCCGTGACGTCGAGAAGATGGTGCTGGCTCGCGGCCTGCGCTATCACCTGGAAGACCGGGTACTGGTGCACGGCAACAAGACTGTCGTGTTCTGATTGAAGTGTTTTGATTGAAGAATGAAGGGCCTGGGCGTTAAATCGCTACAGGCCCTTTTTTTGAGCGCGGGTGAGGACTGGAGCATGAGCGATCCACTGGACAAGGCGACTTCCAAAGCCCCCGCGACGCTGGGAGAGGGTTGTTTGAGTCGATATGACCCGGATGACCTGAGCAGTGAGGACGGCACCGAGTTTCCAGGCGCCGCCGAGTTGTGGGAACAATTGCAGGACACATCCGAATTGCCTGAAGAAAAGGCGTCAGCGGCTGTGCAAGGCAGCCGCTGACCCGGCGGGATCAAATCCGGAAACTACCCACCAGTTGTTTCAAGCGCGCCGCTTGCTGTTCCAGGTCGGAACAGGCCCGCAAGGTTGATTGCAGGTTTTCCACACCTTCCTGATTGAGGGTGTTGATCTCGGTGATGTCCATGTTGATTGACTCCACCACCGAGGTCTGTTCCTCGGTAGCGGTGGCTACCGACTGGTTCATCCCGTCAATTTCGCCGATACGCTGGGTCACGCTGTTCAGGCGCTCGCCCGCCAGGTTGGCGATTTCCACACTGTCCTGGCTGTGCCGCTGGCTTTCGCTCATGGTGCTGACCGAATCCCGGGCGCCGACTTGCAGCTCCTCGATCATCTTCTGCACCTGCTGCGCCGACTCCTGGGTGCGGTGCGCCAGGTTGCGCACTTCATCGGCCACCACCGCAAAGCCGCGCCCGGCTTCCCCGGCCCGTGCGGCTTCAATCGCCGCGTTGAGGGCCAGCAGGTTGGTTTGCTGGGAAATGCTGGTGATCACTTCCAGAATCTGCCCGATGTTCACTGTCTTGCTGTTAAGCGCTTCGATATTGGTGCTGGAGGCGCTGATCATCTGCGACAACTGGTTCATCGCCTTGATATTGCGTTCCACCACCTGCTGACCGTCTTCGGCCAAGTGCCGGGCGTCGCTGGCCTGGTTGGAGGCTTGTGCGGCGTTGCGGGCGATTTCCTGGGCGGCGGCCCCCAGCTCGTTGATCGCGGCCGCGACGCTGTTGGTCCGGTTGGCCTGCTCGTCGGAATTGACCATTGAGGAATTGGAGGCGCTGACCACCCGCAGGGCCACTTCATTGACCTGCTCGGTGGCCGAGGAAACTTCGCGAATCGAGGTGTGAATCCGCTCCACGAAGCGATTGAAAGCGCTGCCAAGCACGCCGAATTCGTCGTGGTTCTGGATGGTCAGGCGGCGGGTCAGGTCGCCTTCACCGTCGGCGATGTCTTCCATGGCGCGGGTCATGACGTGCAGTGGCTGCAGGAGGATGCGAATCAGCATGCCCAGCAGGGCGATGATGATGACCACGGCGATGATCGTGGCGATGATCGCCGAGGTGCGGAATTCGCTGAGCATGGCGAAGGATTTATCTTTATCCACCGACAGGCCGAGGTACCAGTTCACCGAGGGCAGGCCCTTGATCGGGGTAAAGGTGACGATACGTGTCTTGCCGTTTACCTCGACCTCACTGAAGTCGCTGCTGATTCGGGGGGTGTTGTTCGGATACACGTCGGCCAGGGTTTTCATCACCAGGCTCTTGTCCGGGTGTACCAGCACTTTGCCGTCGGCACTGACCAGGAAGGCATAACCCATGCCGCCGAAGTTCAGGGCACCGATGTTGTCTACCAGGGTTTGCAGGCTCAGGTCGCCGCCCACCACGCCGACACTCTGGCCGGCCTTGCTGCTGGGGGTTGCGATGGAGATGATCAACTGGCCGGTGGCCGCGTCAATGTAGGGTTCGGTCAGGGTTGAGCCGTTGCTGCCCTGCGCGCCCTTGTACCAGGGGCGTACCCGTGGGTCGAAGCCGTCGGGCATCTTGGTATCGGGGCGGATGACGAAGCCGCCCTTGCTGTCGCCAAGGTATGTGGCCATGAACGAGGACGTCAGGGCCTTCTGTTCCAGAAGGCTGGCGACGCTGGTTGAATCCGGGTTGATGGCGATGTTCTGTGCGGCGCTTTCTATCAGCACTATGCGCCCGGTAAGCCAGGTCTGGATGTTGCTGGCAGTGACATCGCCCATTTCATGCAGGTAGTTGTTCAGGTCGTCGCGAATCGCATTACGCTGCAAGTAGTCGTTGTAGAGGGTAAACAACGCAAAGGCGGCAATGACGACAAGAGCGGCGGCAAGCAGGATTTTATGGCTGAAACGCAGATTTTTATTCATGGCTTGTGGGGTCCGCTATGGTCTTAATATCCGATGCACGTCCTTCTGGGGCGCGCGGAATGGCTGCGTCAAAAAAAGTGTGATATTTCCATCTGCTCCTGCAGGAATTATCCGGCCTGTTTTTCCAAGACTTTTTGGGTCTCTCGCTTTATCTGTATCGACCATTCAGCGCCAAAGATTAACCATGGGTGACAAAATGCCTGACTCCTCGCAACTCATTATTGGTGCAGATCTTCAAGGCCAGCCGATTGCCCAGTCGATGCGCCTGGCCAACCGCCACGGCCTGATCGCAGGCGCCACCGGCACCGGCAAGACCGTGACCTTGCAGCGCCTGGCGGAAGCCTTCAGCGACGCCGGCGTCGCGGTATTTGCCGCCGATATCAAGGGTGACCTGTGTGGCCTGGGCGCTGCGGCCAACCCTCAGGGCAAGGTCGCCGAGCGCATAGCCGGCATGCCTTTCCTTAATTACACGCCCAAGGCGTATCCGGTGACGTTGTGGGATATCCACGGCCAGTCCGGTCATCCGTTGCGCACCACCATGAGTGAAATGGGCCCGCTGTTGCTCGGCAGCCTGTTGGAGCTCACCGACAGCCAGCAATCGGCCCTCTACGCAGCCTTCAAGGTGGCCGATCGTGAAGGCCTGTTGTTGCTGGACCTCAAGGACCTCAAGGCGCTGCTGAACCATTTGCGCTATCACCCGGAGTTGCTCGGGGAAGACGCGGCCTTGATGACCACCGGTTCCAGCCAGGCGCTGTTGCGGCGCCTGGCGGTGCTGGAGCAGCAGGGTGCCGAAGCGTTGTTCGGCGAGCCGGCGCTGCAACTCGAAGACATCCTGCAACCGGCCAGTGACGGCCGCGGGCGTATTCATCTATTGGACGCCAGCCGGCTGGTGCATGAGGCGCCGAAGGTCTACGCGACCTTCCTGCTTTGGCTGTTGGCCGAGCTGTTCGAGCAACTGCCGGAACGTGGCGATGCCGACAAGCCGCTGCTGGCGCTGTTTTTCGACGAGGCGCATCTGTTGTTTGCCGACACCCCCAAGGCCCTGCAGGATCGCCTGGAGCAAGTGGTGCGGCTGATTCGCTCGAAAGGCGTCGGTGTGTATTTCGTCACCCAGTCTCCCGGGGACTTGCCGGACACCGTGCTGGCGCAACTCGGCTTGCGCATCCAGCACGGGCTGCGGGCGTTCACCACCAAGGAGCAGAAGTCCCTGCGGGCGGTGGCCGATGGTTTCCGGCCCAATCCGGCATTTGATGCGCTGGCGGTGCTGACCGAGTTGGGTACAGGTGAGGCATTGGTGGGAACCTTGCAGGAAAAGGGGACGCCTGAAGTAGTCCAACGCGTACTGGTAGCACCGCCGCAATCGCGGATCGGGCCACTGAGCGAAGCTGAGCGGGCAGCACTGATTGCCAGTTCGCCATTGCAGGGGCGCTATGACAAGCCGATTGATCGTGAGTCGGCGTACGAAGTGTTGATGGCGCGCAAGGACTTGGGCCCGCAAGAGGATTCGACGCCCGCCGCTGAAGAGCCAAGCTTTACCGACAAGGCCGGTGCGTTCCTCGGTACTACGGCAGGCAAGGCACTGAAATCGGCGATGCAACAGGCGGCCAATCAGATGGGCCGGCAGTTGGTGCGCGGGTTACTGGGGTCTTTGTTAGGCGGCAGCAAACGTAAATAACGATGGGATCAAATGTGGGAGCGGGCTTGCTCGCGAAAGCGGTGGATCAGTCAATATATCCAGTGACTGACACGCCACCTTCGCGAGCAAGCTCGCTCCCACACTTGGTTCTACGCCGGTCTCAGGTTTTGGGTTTGGCGTGAGCGGCCAGCCGTTCCAGCGCAGCGCGTAAGTTCGGATCGGTAATCCCGTCTGCCGTGGCCTGAATGGTTTCGGCGGCGATTTCCGACAAATCCATCGTATGCCCCACCGCGCCTTGCGGCACGGTCGGCGGTTGCACCTTGAACTGGATGCGCGTCAGGCTGGCGAATTCGTCGAAGGCCATCAATTGGCGCTGCAAACGTTTCTGCTGGTAGCGCAGGCGCGTCGCCCAATGGCCGTCAGTGACGATCAGCAGCAGATTGCCCTCGCGCCACGAGGCCACATGGCAGTGTTCGCGAGCGGCGGGCTGCAGTTGGCTTTCTACCAGGCGTTGCAGATGACCAAGGCGTTGCGCATGGCCGAAGATGGCTTTTAAAGGCTTGGCTTCGCGAAGCAACACGGCGGGAGCTCGGGCCGTAAGAGGGCGAAATGCCATGACTAGACACCTTAAGTAACAGAGAGGCCATGGTAGCAGAAAGCGTCTGCGACACCGCCGCCATTGCATTACCGGCAGTTTATCCATTAAATCAACGAGTAACTTATTGCCCGAATGGGTTGAAGTTCAGCAAAAAGCCCTTATTTTAAACAAGCCCTCCAAGAGCGCCGTGCCAGCATCGTGGAATAACGCCACTTTCCTCACCCACGTTTCCGGGTAGAATGCTCGTTCGCATGCGGCCGTGAGGGCTGCTCGGGCGACTCACGGGGCGCCCTCCATCCCTATGTGTGGAAGAACCTGCCGATATGTTTGCGCCTTTGTTAAAGAAACTTTTTGGAAGCAAGAATGAGCGCGAAGTCAAACGCATGCTCAAGACGGTGCAGCTGGTCAATGCCTTCGAAGAGCAGATGGTTGCCCTTTCGGACGAGCAATTGCGCGCCAAGACCGAAGAGTTCAAGGCCCGCATAGCCAAAGGTGAAACCCTCGACAAGCTGCTTCCCGAAGCCTTTGCGGTCGCCCGCGAAGCCGGTAAGCGTGTCATGGGCATGCGCCACTTCGACGTCCAGTTGATCGGCGGCATGACCTTGCATGAAGGCATGATTGCCGAAATGCGTACCGGTGAAGGCAAGACCCTGGTAGCTACCCTGGGCGTTTACCTCAACGCATTGTCCGGCAAGGGCGTGCACGTTGTGACGGTGAACGACTACCTCGCCCGCCGGGATGCCAACTGGATGCGTCCGCTGTACGAATTCCTCGGCCTGACGGTCGGCGTTGTCACGCCGTTCCAGCCGCCGGAAGAGAAGCGCGCCGCCTACGCTGCCGACATCACCTACGGTACCAACAACGAATTCGGTTTCGACTACCTGCGCGACAACATGGCGTTCAGCATGGAAGAAAAATTCCAGCGCGAACTCAATTTTGCCGTGATCGACGAAGTCGACTCCATCCTGATCGACGAAGCCCGTACCCCGCTGATCATCTCCGGTCAGGCCGAGGACAGCTCGCGCCTGTACACCGAGATCAACAAGCTGATCCCGCGCCTTGAGCAACACATCGAGGAAGTGGAAGGCGTGGTGACCAAAGAAGGTCACTTCACCATCGACGAGAAGACCCGCCAGGTCGAACTCAACGAAGCCGGTCACCAGTTCGTCGAAGACATGCTGACCCAGATCGGCCTGTTGGCCGAAGGCGAGAGCCTGTACTCGGCGCACAACCTGGGCCTGTTGACCCACGTGTATGCCGGCCTGCGCGCCCACAAGCTGTTCCATCGCAACGTTGAATACATCGTGCAGGACGGCCAGGTCGTACTGGTCGACGAACACACCGGTCGTACCATGCCGGGTCGCCGTTTGTCGGAAGGCCTGCACCAGGCGATCGAAGCCAAGGAAGTCCTGAACATCCAGGCTGAAAGCCAGACCCTGGCCTCGACCACCTTCCAGAACTACTTCCGTCTGTACAACAAACTGTCCGGCATGACCGGTACAGCCGACACCGAAGCGTTCGAATTCCACCAGATCTACGGTCTGTCGGTGATGGTTATCCCGCCGAACAAGCCGCTGGCGCGTAAAGACTTCAACGACCTGGTGTTCCTGACCGCCGACGAGAAATACGCTGCAATCGTCGCCGACATCAAGGAATGCATGGCCCAGGGCCGTCCAGTGCTGGTGGGTACTGCCACCATCGAAACTTCCGAGCACATGTCCAGCTTGCTGGCCAAGGAAGGCATCGAGCACAAGGTCCTCAACGCCAAGTTCCACGAAAAAGAAGCCGAGATCATTGCCCAGGCCGGTCGCCCGGGCGCACTGACCATCGCCACCAACATGGCCGGTCGTGGTACCGACATCCTGTTGGGCGGTAACTGGGAAGTGGAAGTTGCGTCCCTGGACAACCCGACCCCTGAGCAGATCGCGCAGATCAAGGCCGACTGGCAGAAGCGCCACCAGCAAGTGCTGGAGTCCGGCGGCTTGCAGGTGATCGCGTCCGAGCGTCACGAATCGCGCCGTATCGACAACCAGTTGCGTGGTCGTGCCGGTCGTCAGGGTGACGCCGGTTCCAGCCGTTTCTACCTGTCCCTGGAAGACAGCCTGATGCGCATCTTCGCCTCGGATCGGGTGAAGAACTTCATGAAAGCCCTGGGCATGCAGTCCGGTGAGGCGATTGAACACCGCATGGTGACCAACGCCATCGAGAAGGCCCAGCGCAAGGTAGAAGGCCGTAACTTCGACATTCGTAAGCAACTGCTCGAGTTCGATGACGTCAACAACGAACAGCGTAAAGTGATTTATCACATGCGTAACAGTTTGTTGGCCGCCACCAACATCGGCGAGACCATTGCCGATTTCCGCCAGGACGTGCTCAACGCCACCGTCAGCGCCCATATCCCGCCACAGTCCCTGCCTGAGCAGTGGGATGTTGCCGGCCTGGAAGCTGCGTTGAAGAGCGACTTCGGTGTCGACTTGCCGGTCCAGCAATGGCTCGACGAAGACGACCACCTGTACGAAGAAACCCTGCGCGAGAAGCTCATGACCGAGCTGCTGGCCGCGTACAACGAGAAAGAAGAGCAGGCGAGTGCCGAAGCACTGCGCACCTTCGAGAAGCAAATCGTACTGCGTGTGCTGGACGACCTGTGGAAAGACCACCTGTCGACCATGGACCACCTGCGTCACGGCATCCACTTGCGTGGCTACGCCCAGAAGAACCCGAAGCAGGAGTACAAGCGCGAGTCGTTCACGCTGTTCTCCGAACTGCTGGATTCGATCAAGCGCGATTCGATTCGTGTGCTGTCCCACGTTCAGGTGCGTCGCGAAGACCCGATCGAGGAAGAAGCCCGCCTGCGTCAGGAAGCCGAGGCACTGGCTGCGCGCATGCAGTTCCAGCACGACGAAGCGCCTGGTCTTGAGGCTCCGGAAGTATTGGGCGAAGAGGTCGATGTGGCCCTGGCCCAGGCTCCGGTGCGCAACGAACAGAAGCTGGGCCGCAACGAACTGTGCTGGTGCGGTTCGGGCAAGAAGTTCAAACACTGCCACGGCGAAATCAACTAAGATTTTCGCCTGACGCTGCAACACCCCCGCGCCGCGACCGGCATCAGCCGTCGCGGCGTTTTGCCATTTCGTCACCGTCGATAGCGACGGGGTACACACCCACTATTTTTAGGAGCGCATTCATGGCTGTTGGTCTTGGTCCTTTGCCCACGTTGCACCCGGTTGCCGGTTTTGAACTCGGTATCGCTTCGGCGGGCATCAAGCGCCCGGGGCGCAAGGATGTGGTGGTGATGCGCTGTGCCGAAGGCTCGACCGTCGCGGGTGTGTTCACCCTGAACGCGTTTTGCGCCGCGCCCGTGATTCTGGCCAAACAGCGTGTCGAAGGCCCGGTGCGTTACCTGTTGACCAACACCGGCAATGCCAACGCCGGGACCGGCGAGCCTGGCCTGGCCGCCGCTGCCCGCACCTGCGCCAAGCTGGCGGAGCTGACCGGCGTAGACGCCAGCCAGGTGCTGCCGTACTCCACCGGTGTGATCGGTGAGCCGCTGCCGGTAGAGAAAATCGAAGGCGCGTTGCAAGCAGCGCTGGATGACCTGTCGGTGGATAACTGGGCGGCTGCGGCTACCGGGATCATGACCACCGATACTCTGCCAAAAGGCGCCAGCCGTCAGTTTGTGCACGAAGGCGTGACCGTTACCGTCACGGGCATCAGCAAAGGCGCCGGCATGATTCGCCCGAACATGGCGACCATGCTGGGCTATATCGCCACCGACGCCAAAGTCTCCCGTGACGTGCTGCAAAACCTGATGCTCGACGGCGCCAACAAGTCCTTCAACCGCATCACCATCGACGGCGACACCTCGACCAACGATTGCTGCATGTTGATCGCCACCGGCCAGGCTGACCTGCCGGAAATCACCTCGTCCAACGGCGCGTATTTCGCCGCGTTGAAGCAGGCGGTGTTCGAAGTGTGCATGGACGTGGCCCAGGCCATCGTGCGCGACGGCGAAGGCGCCACCAAGTTTGTGACGGTTGAAGTCAACGGCGGCGGTAACCACCAGGAATGCCTGGATGTCGGTTACACCGTGGCTCACTCGCCGCTGATCAAGACCGCGCTGTTTGCCTCCGACCCGAACTGGGGCCGTATCCTGGCCGCTGTGGGCCGTGCCGGCGTGCCGAACCTGGACGTGAGCAAGATCGACGTGTTCCTCGGCGAAGTGTGCATCGCCAGCCGTGGCGCCCGGGCCGAGACGTACACCGAAGCCCAGGGTTCGGCGGTGATGCAGCAGGAAGAAATCACCATCCGTATCGAATTGGGTCGCGGTGAGTGCAGCGAAACCATCTGGACCACTGACCTGTCCCACGAGTACGTGAAGATCAACGCGGAATACCGCACCTGATACCAGGCAGGTCTTCAAACCGATTCAGAGGAAATAGTGCGGTGAAACGAGTTCATGTAGCAGCAGCGGTCATCCGGGGTGTCGACGGCAGGATTCTGCTGGCGCGCCGCGCCGATACCCAGCATCAGGGCGGCCTCTGGGAGTTTCCCGGTGGCAAGGTGGAGGCCGATGAGTCGGTCGCTACCGCGCTGTCCCGTGAATTGCAGGAGGAGCTGGGCATCCAGGTCACGGCGGCTCGCCCGTTGATCAAGGTGCAGCATGATTACCCGGACAAACAGGTGTTGCTGGATGTCTGGGAAGTCTCGGCCTTTACCGGCGAGCCCCACGGTGCCGAAGGCCAACCCCTTGAGTGGGTGGCCCAGCGGGACCTGCCGAACTATGAGTTTCCGGCAGCCAATGCGCCGATCGTTGCGGCGGCGCGTTTACCGGCTGACTACTTGATCACTCCGGGCGAGCTGGAGACACCCGTCCTGCTGCGCGGTATTCAAAAAGCCATCGCTGGTGGCATCAAACTGGTTCAGCTGCGTGCCCCCAACGGTTACGACCCCAAGTACCGTGACCTGGCGGTGGACGCCGTGGGCCTGTGTGCGGGCAAGGCGCAACTGATGCTCAAGGGGCCGTTTGAATGGCTGGGGGATTTTCCCGCGGCCGGCTGGCATATGACCTCGGCGCAACTGCGCAAGTACGCCAGCAAGGGACGTCCTTTGCCGAAGGATCGCTGGTTGGCGGCGTCTTGCCACAATGCTGAGGAATTAGCCTTGGCGGAGTTGATGGACGTGGATTTCGTCACCTTGTCGCCGGTGCAGCCGACCCAGACTCATCCTGATGCCGAGCCGTTGGGCTGGGAGCAGGCACAGCAGTTGATCAGTGGGTTCAGCAAGCCGGTGTTCTTGCTCGGTGGGGTGGGTCCTGCTGAGCGGGAAAAGGCCTGGGAGGCTGGTGCTCAAGGTGTGGCGGGGATTCGGGCGTTCTGGCCTGAGGTTTAGGCATAACCCTGGCGAGTGGCCAGGGGAGCTGTTGTGGCGAGGGAGCTTGCTCCCGCTGGAGTGCGCAGCGCTCCCAATATTTTGGGTCTGCTACGCAGCCCAGCGGGAGCAAGCTCCCTCGCCACAGGTTGCAATCGGTCAGTAAGCGTCAGTGCGGCTTTGCCGCCGCCTGCCACAAGATCTCTGCAACGCCCTGGCGCTTGGCAATCACCCTGGCTGCCACAAAGAGCAAGTCCGACAGCCGGTTGATGTACGCCAACCCGACGCCTTCCAGCGGTTCCTCTGCATTCAGGTGCTGACACCGGCGCTCCGCACTGCGAGCCAGGCTTCGGCATACATGGGCCTGGGCAATCAACGCCGAACCACCCGGCAGAATGAAGTTCTCCAGCGGCCCGACCTCTTCATTCCAGCGATCGATCGCCGCCTCAAGGCGGTCGACTTCCGCCGCGTTCAGCGCCTTGTACACCGGCATCGCCAATTCGCCGCCCAGGTCAAACAGACGATGCTGGCAAGGTGTCAGCACCTCGATCACATCCTTCAACGCTGGATGCTGCCCGCTTTGTTCCTCCAATCCCGCCAGCAACAAACCCAACTGGCTGTTCAGCGCATCCACCTCGCCAATCGCCTCCACCCGTGGATGGTCCTTGGGCACGCGGCGGCCGTCGCCCAGGCCGGTTTCGCCCTTGTCGCCGGTACGGGTGTAAATTTTCGACAGGCGAAAGCCCATGGTTAGCGCTCCAGTTGAGTGAGTTCGTTGGGTGGCAATTGGCTGCCCGCCAGGGGCAGGCGCAAGGTGAAGCAGGTACCCTGGCCAAGGGTCGAATGCACTTCCATCTGCCCCTTGTGATTGTTGGTGATGATGAAATACGAAACCGACAACCCAAGCCCGGTGCCCTGGCCGATTTCCTTGGTGGTGAAGAACGGCTCAAACGTGCGTTTGCGCACGTTCTCGCTCATACCGATGCCGTTGTCTTCCACCTGGATTTCTGCCCACGGCGGGTTGAGCCGGGTGCGCAGGATGATCCGGCCGGGCTCGCTGCCGTCTTCGCGCTGATGAATGGCCTGGGCGGCGTTTTTCAGCAGGTTGAGCAGTACTTGCTCCAGTTCGTTGGCGGTGCCGGGTACCGGGCCCAGTTGCGGGTCGAACTGGCGGATGATCGCCTGGCCCTTGAAGTCGAAGCCGACGGTGAGGTCGAAGTCGTTGCCGGCAATTTCCACGGCCTGGTCGATCAAGGCCGGCAAGTCGCACGGCGCCATCTGCCGGTTGCTGCGGCGGCTGAAGCTGAGCATGTGGGTGACGATTTTCGCCGCCCGGGCGCCAGCCTGCTGGATGCCGTCGAGCAACTGTGGCACTTCGCGGCTTTGCAGGTAGCGGTTGACCGAGTCCAGGTCGATGCCCGCCTGTTCGGCGTGCTCGAGGTTTTTCGGCAGTTCGTTGGACAACCGGCGGCGAATGTTCTGCACGTTATGCAGGATCGCTCCCAACGGGTTGTTGATTTCGTGCGCCATGCCGGCGGCCAGGCCACCGACCGAGAGCATTTTCTCTGACTGCACCATCATTTCTTCCAGGGACAGGCGCTGGGTGATGTCGTCGATCCGGATCACCACGCCGCGCCCGGCACCGCCCATCAACGGGTAGAAGGTCAGGGCGTAGTGCTTGGGTTCGTCATCCTTGACCCAGGTAACGCGCTCGATCCGCTCCACGGTGTGTTGCTCTACCGTGGCCTTGATCTGCGGCAGGAACGGCTTGAGCGGCTGGAAGGCGAGGAAAATCGGCTGGTTCAGCGCCTCGTCCAGGCGGGTCCCGGAAAGTGCGCTGGCTTCCTGGTTCCACTGGGTGACGTAGAGTTGTTCGTCGAGGGCGATCAGCGCCGAGGGCATCGAGTCGATGATGCTGTTGAGGTAGTTCTGGAAGCCGGTGAGCTTTTTCTCGATCTTGCTGCGCACCTGGACTTCCAGTTCCAGCTTGCGGTTGGTGTGGCGGGTTTCTTCCGCCAGGCCCTGGGCTTGATCGTAGGCGGCCTGGGAATCGTCCCGCGCGCGCTTGAGTTGCTGCTCACGGGCTTCAATGCGCGAAAGCATGGTGTTGAAAGCTTCGGCTAGGCTGCCGATTTCATCATGGTTGCCGCGACCGGCGCGCAGGGCGTAGTTCTCTTCCCGGGTGACCTGGCGCGACAATTCTTCCAGTTCGTGGATCGGCCGGGTAATCAGGCGCTTGATCTGCCGGGCGATCACCAGCCACAGC
This sequence comes from Pseudomonas sp. D8002, assembly GCF_013385695.1. Lineage (NCBI taxonomy): Bacteria > Pseudomonadati > Pseudomonadota > Gammaproteobacteria > Pseudomonadales > Pseudomonadaceae > Pseudomonas > Pseudomonas sp. D8002. Next base: position 33,860 of record NZ_JACAPM010000043.1, on the reverse strand, counting down.
AGCACGCTGAAGATCAGGATACCCAGGCTGGCGGTGAAGGTCCCGGTATAGAAAGCCACCGGCAGTTCGCTGCTGGCCACCAGCAGCAAGTGCCCGGACGGTTTGCCGGCACGGGGCAGGGTGATCACCTGGTTGCTGCGAAATTCGGTGGTACGCCAGGTTTCAATGTCCCGGAAATTATCTGGCAGGTGCAGGCGATTGGCATGTTGCAGCTGGGCCAGGCGCGTGCCGTCTCCGTCGTATAAGGCCGCGGCCCGCAATGGCGAGTAGCTGGTCAGTTCATCCAGCAGGGTTTGCGCCTTGAGCGGTGAGTCCAGGGACTCGGCGGCGAGCGACGGGTTGGACACCAGCCGACCGATGGCCTGCAAGGCCTGGGGCGCCATGCTTTCCTGGGAGATCCAGTAGGCGGCGCTGATAAAGGTCAGGTTGGCCACTAGCAAGACGGTGGTCAACAAAACCAGCAGGGCCGCCAGCAGTTTCTGCCCAACCGGTAGATTTTCGAGACGCTGGCGCAGTGGCATCAAGGTTTTCGCTGCAAAGGAACAAGCAGGCAGGGTAGCGCGTGCTTCAGTCGCTGGGCAATCCGCGTGCAGACAGTTGCCGTACCAGGCGCGCCTGGAGTTGTTGCAGGTGCGGCAAGCTCAGTTGGTGGCGGGCGGCCGCCTGGCAGGCATAGCCCAGCAAATAGCTGATTTCGGTGCGTCGGGCACTGGCCACGTCCTGGTACATCGAGGAGTAATTGGCCGCCGTGGCCTGGATTACCCGTTCCACTTCGCTGTGCAAATCCTCTGCGGCAGCGGGTTGGCCGCAGCATTCCAGCAGGTCGGCGAGTTCGGCGCACAGGGTGGCCACTTCGCACTGATGGGCTTGCAGCTCGCCATTGCGACATTGGTAAAGCACGGTCAGCGGGTTGATGGCGCAGTTCAGGGCCAGTTTGCGCCACAGGCGGGTGAGGATGTCGGTGCTCCACTCATGGGGAATGCCGGCGGCTTGCAGGTCATCCAGCCACAGCGGCGGAGTAGGGTGCCGAGCATCCCCCAGCCAGGTGTAGCCATGGCCGGCAAACACTACTCGCCAGTCACTCTCGCGAAACGCGCCTTCGGTGCTGGAGGCGAAGATGCAGCGTGCCTGGGGCAGTTGGGCGGCGACTGCGTCCTGGCTGCCGAGGCCGTTTTGCAGCAGGATCAGTTCGGCGTCTGGCACCAGTCGATGTTCCAGCTGTGCGACGGCTTCCTGGGCGTCGTAAGCCTTGCATGCCACCAGCAGGCGATGAATTGGCCCAGGGCTGTCGGAGGTTTCGCCGACGACCGGGTAGGTGTGAGCCACGCCTTGCTCGACCAGGGTCAGGCCATTGGCCGTCTGATAACTCGCCAACCGCCTGTGATCCCGCAGGATCAGGCGCACGGGCAGCCCGGCGCGGGCCAGGCGGGCGGCCCACAGTGTTCCGAGGCTGCCGGCGCCGAGGACGTGCCAGGTGGTCGACATCAGTTTTTACTCCGTAAGGCTGCCCGCAGTGAACGAGGCGAAAGAACCGCTATAATGCCCGGGCATTTTAGCCCGGGCGTGCTCCATCTCTACTGAGCCGCGCCCCTTTTTTATTGGAGAAATTACATGCCGTCGTTCGACGTGGTATCCGAACTGGACAAACATGAAGTCACCAACGCCGTCGAGAACGCCGTCAAGGAGCTGGATCGCCGCTATGACTTGAAGGGCAAGGGCAGCTTCGAGTTCAAGGAAAAGGAGCTGACCGTCAACCTGACCGCGGAAGCCGACTTCCAGCTGGAAGCGATGATTGAGATCCTCAAGCTGTCTCTGGTCAAGCGCAAGATCGATGCACAGTGCCTTGAAATCAAGGATGCCTATGCGTCCGGCAAGCTGATGAAGCAGGAAGCCGTGCTCAAGGAAGGCATCGACAAGGAGCTGGCGAAGAAAATCGTCGCTCACGTCAAGGACGCCAAGCTCAAGGTCCAGGCCGCCATCCAGGGCGAGCAGGTGCGTATCACCGGCAAGAAGCGTGACGATTTGCAGGAGGCCATTGCTGCCCTGCGCGCCAAGACCTTCGACATGCCGCTGCAGTTCAATAACTTCCGCGACTGAGTGGACCCCTCGGGAACCTGTGGACGTTTTTGACGTCCCACGCCCAGAACCTGCAGAAACGATTGAGCCCTTCGGGGCTCATTTGTTATGTGGGGATTGATAAGGCCGCACATCCGGCAAACAGGAGAATGTAGATGGACTTGAACGCTGAAGTGGATCACTTGATCAAGACCTCGGAGTCGTGGTTACCGATGATCATGGAATACGGCAGCCGATTTTTGCTGGCAGTGGTCACCCTGGCCATCGGTTGGTGGCTGATCAACGTCTTGACCCACCGGGTAGGGCGTTTGCTGGCATTGCGTAATGCTGACCTGGCGCTGCAACACTTCATTACCAGCCTTGCGAACATTGCGCTCAAGGTCATGCTGGTGGTCAACGTGGCCTCGATGATCGGCGTCGCAACCACCTCGTTCGTTGCCGCGATCGGCGCCGCCACCCTGGCCATCGGCCTGGCCTTGCAAGGCAGCCTGGCGAACTTCGCCGGCGGCGTGCTGATTCTGTTGTTCCGTCCGTTCCGCATTGGTGACTGGATCGAAGCCCAGGGCACTTCCGGTACCGTCGACAGCATCCAGATCTTCCACACCGTGTTGCGCACCGGCGACAACAAGACGGTGATCATCCCGAACGGCAGCCTGTCCAACGGCCTCATCACCAACACCAACCGTCAGCCGACCCGCAAGGTGGTGTTTGACGTGGGGGTCGACTATGAAGCCGACCTGCAGAAAGCACGTGAAGTGCTGCTGGAACTGGCCAAGGATCCACGTGTATTGGCTGATCCTGCGCCGGCAGCGGTAGTTTCGACCTTGGGCGACAGTTCGATCACGGTATCCCTGCGAGTCTGGACCAAGACTTCGGATTACTGGGATGTGATGTTCATGTTCAATGAACTGGCACGTGACCGTTTGAAAGCGGCGGGGATTGATATTCCGTTTCCACAACGGGTTATTCGCGTCATGCAGGAAAGTGCTGGGAAGTAATAGTGTGACTGGATGATTAAACCTGGCCGATGTGTCAGGTTTGTTACGCAGGATTAAACTAGATAGTTAGCTTGCTAGTTATCCGGTTGTTGAGATTAAGTTGCAATAAAAAAGCCGCTCACTTGCGAACAAGTGAGCGGCTTTTTAGTTAGGGCCGAAACCCTAAGTCATCGTTGTAATCAAACTGCCAATTACAAGATGTTCAGCGGGTATTGCGCGATCAGACGCAGTTCGTCGATGGACGCCGAACCGTAGTACACACCATCGCTGGAGCGATAAGTGGCTTGACGCACGCGCAGGCTCAGGTCTTTTGCCGGGCCGCTCTGGATCACGTACTTGGCTTCGATGTCACGTTCCCACTCTTTGCCGTTCGAGGTGTCGGCGGTGTTGGCGCCGGTACCTTTGACGTAGCGAGTCATGAAGCTCAGGCCTGGTACGCCGAAAGTCGCCATGTTCAGGTCGTAGCGAGCCTGGAACGACTTCTCGTCTTCAGCGTTGAAGTCGGAACGAGCGATGGAGTTGGCAAGGAAGATCGTGCCGCCGCCGTCTACGCCGTAGCCGTAGTCACCGTCACCGCTGACCTTCTGGTAGGCCAGGGTAAAGGTGTGAGCCTGGATGGTGTACGCGCCTTGCAAGCTATAGGCACGGTTGTCCAGTTTGGTGGTGCCGTCTTTCTCAGCCCGTTGCAGGCCAGCGCCATCACTTTTGGTGCTGTAGATGTTGAAGTCGACCGCCAGGGACTGCTCATTGCTGAGCGCATGGGTCCAGTTCAGGTTGGCGTAGGTTTTTTTCCAGTAGTCTTCGGTCTTCGCGTAGTAGAGGCTGGCGCTGACTTCTGGAGTCAGGGCGTAGACACCACCGATGAAGTCGGTTTTTGTCAGGCCCAGGCTGTCGCGGTAGGTCTGGGCTTGTGCCACGCTCGAAGTGAAGTGACCGCCTTCAAGTTTCAGGCCTTTGATCTCGTTGCTGGTCAGCGAGATACCCTGTGGCAATTCAGGAAGCAGACGGCTGTCATCGGAAGCGAATACAGGCGCGGTGGTGTACTGGTCGCCGATTTTCAGGACCGTATCGGAGATACGGAACTTAACTGCGCCGCCGCCCTTGGAGTAATCATCCTGAGCGCGACCGTCGGAGCCAGTTGGAAACAGGCCAGTGCCGGAACGACCCTTGCCGCTGTCCAGTTTGACGCCCAACAGACCGATGACGTCGACACCCACACCGATGGTGCCTTGGGTGAAGCCCGACTGGTACAGGCCGTTGAAGCCCAGACCGGTTTCGTCGACGCGGCTCTTGCCGGTGTCATTGTTACGGAAGTCGCGGCTAAAGTTCAGGAGGCGAGTGTTGATGCTGAAAGTGCTGTCTTCAACAAAGCCCTTGGAATCGTCCTGGGAGGACGCCATTGCGAACTGCGAGGTGCCTGCTGAAACAGCCAGGGCGATCATGCTCCACTTCATCACGCGCATCGTGATTTGCTCCTTTGGTTTTAGGAAGAGTACTGCCGTCCCACCTATATTTTTGTCTGGGCGGCTCTTTCTTTTTTGTGTCGGCGCAAAGTTATATCACGCAGACATTATTGACGATACTTGCACATCTATCCTTTCAGCTTCTTTACGGGCCTGTCGTAAATTGCTAGCTCCATGTCGCAAATTCACAGTCCACTTGTAACCGGACTGACAACTTCAATGCTGTTTTAAAACCTTGGAAGCGGGGTGGAAAAGTCACCCCTGAAAGTTTCAACTCATCCCTGTCAGGCATTGAACCGCTGTTATTTTCCGTCGCGAAACACCTGCTTCCCGCCGGTGCCGTTGTCGACGATATGGGTGTGAATGCAACAAGCGTGCACAAACCCGTAACCGAATGTGATTTTTTCGTGAAAAGTGTCAACGGCCTGTAAAAACCGCATAAGCACGGGCTTTTTACGCCGTTTGGTTTGGCCTTGACGCGCCTGCCGCACTCCGGTTTGGTGGCGCATAAAACCTGTACCAGAGCAAAACGTTACCGGTTCACCCCGTTCGGTGGGTAGTTGGCGGATCCCTTTGAAGCACAAATGGGTCATTTTGGTGCAGTGCTTCACTGACTGCGTTTCTGCTCCCGTTCACCCTTGGCCTTTTGAAAGCCGTCTGGCTCAAGGTCTTGAAGCATGTTCTGCGTCCCGACTTTGACCAGAATTGGATACATTGGTCATTTAGCGTAGCTGAAATATTGGCCTGTCTCGAAATGGTGCGCTTTTTTTCGTGGCGTCCTGTTTGGGCGCGTATTCGGCCACGCGCATTCGCCGTGAAGCGACCGGCATTCGCAGGTATGCTGGGCGCCTGAAACCTGACCCGCCGAACGGGAGTGACTGCTGTGTTCGCCTTAGATCCACGCCTTCAACAAGACACCTTGCCTATCGGGGATTTCCCCCTGTGTCGGCTGCTGCTTTCCAATGACTCGAATTACCCCTGGTTCATCCTGGTGCCGCGCATCGACGGTATCAGCGAAGTGTTTCAACTGGATGTCGCCGACCAGCAGCGGGTGTGGCAGGAAAGCACGGCATTGGCACAGTGGCTGAACGAAGGGTTCGGCGCCGACAAAATGAATATCGGTGCCTTGGGTAATGTGGTCAGCCAACTGCACGTGCATGTGATCGTACGCAAGCGCGACGACGCGGCCTGGCCTGCGCCGGTCTGGGGCAAGCACCCGGCGAAGCCCTACAGTGACGAGCAAGTGGTGGCAATTCGTGCGCGCCTGCGCGAGATCCTGCCGGCCGACTTCACGTTCCTGGAGGCTTGAGCCATGGATCTTCAAGCCCGCGTGACCGACCTGGAAAGCCGCCTGGCCTTTCAGGACGACACCATCGAGACCCTGAATGACATCCTGGTCACCCAGCAGCGTGCCGTGGAACGCCTGCAGTTGCAGATGACTGCGTTGCTCAAGCGCCAGGAAGAAATGGGCGGCCAGTTCGAGTCGTCCGAGGAAGAGGCGCCGCCGCCTCATTATTAATAAGGCAGGGGTTGACCCCCCGGGCATAAAAAAACCGCGATGCAGCCAGGCTGCATCGCGGTTTCTTTTTTTCGGGGTGCTGGAATCAGCGACGCGGCAATGCGGCGATCACATCTTCAGCTTGCAGGCCCTTGTCACGGTTCATGACGGAGAACTCCACGCGCTGGCCTTCCACCAGTACGCGATGGCCTTCGCCGCGAATCGCCCGGAAGTGGACGAAGATATCGTCGCCCGAATCCCGGGAAATAAAGCCGAAGCCCTTGGAGGTGTTGAACCACTTGACGGTCCCGGTATCCCGGTTGGTCATGTCGTAGCTTTGCGACGCAGCGGCCGGGGAGGAGCGGTAAAAACTGATGGCCAGATGAAGAACGATGGCGACCAGTGCTATTGCCAGGCTGAGCAGGACGGCCGGGTGGCCACCCACTTCAGGCATAGGCGCCAGCAGGGTGAGGGTTTGCACGACAACAGCCAGGACCAGCAGGGCGCTGACCAGGTTTTGCAGTTGATGACGCGGGCCTTTGTTCCAGTATGGAATGACTGGAGCCAGTGTCAGGTTAAGAAGACCAAAGAAGGTCAGGTAGAGAGCGTCAGGTTGCTGCAGGTAAGGCAGGGTCTCTGATCGCAGGCTGGGGATAAAGGACAGCAGCAAAGCTGCAGCGCCCGTTAGCAGGTGGACGATTTTCAACATTTTGATTAACTCACGTTAAGACGGATCACAAGGAAGAGCTGACGGGCACGGTTCGCTTCTGAACAATGGGAGGCGTTGGGCACGTGCACGGGTATCAGCCTATGCCGCTTGCCGCGAAAAATATCGGCGGCGACACGCTGCCTATTTAACAGCAAAGCCTGTGCCTACTCAAATCAAGCATTTCAGGCTGTTACAAGGGGCACGGCATTTCTGCGTCAAACACTTGTCCTAGACAGGTGCAGGCTTTTTCGTAGGTGCTGGGTAATTTTTCCGGTAGCTGTTGAAGCCTTGCCTGTCGGGCAAGCCCGCTCTGCAAGGGGCGATTTGCCGCACCTCGAAAGGGGCAGCCAGGCTGCGCACGGCCGGCACTCTTGCTAGAGTGGTCCTGCACCTGATCAATGAATTTTTATCAATTGAAGGGGAAACACATGGCAATCGATATTGGTATCAGTGAAGAAGACCGTAAATCAATCGTTGATGGACTTTCGCGACTGCTTTCCGATACCTATGTACTTTACCTGAAGACCCACAACTTCCATTGGAACGTAACGGGGCCCATGTTTCGTACACTGCACTTGATGTTTGAAGAGCAGTACAACGAACTGGCGCTGGCGGTGGATTCAATCGCAGAGCGTATTCGTGCCCTGGGCTTTCCCGCACCGGGTGCCTACTCGGTGTATGCGCGACTTTCTTCGATCAAGGAAGAAGAGGGTGTGCCGAGCGCTGAAGACATGATCAAGCAACTGGTCGAAGGCCAGGAAGCGGTGACTCGCACAGCCCGGGGGATCTTCCCGTTGTTGGATAAAGTCAGTGATGAACCGACGGCGGACTTGCTGACCCAGCGTATGCAAGTGCATGAAAAGACCGCATGGATGTTGCGTTCCCTGCTCGAAAACAAATAACACCGGTGGCGGGAGGGCGTCGAGCTGACGCCCCTCGCATGCCTGCTTTCCGGCGATTTCCGCGATTCCGCGAGCTTCCTGATACGCGCGTTGGCTTGTCCTACGGTGATCGGCTCCCTGTCTTCTGGCTGCACTTGTCGTCTTGATGTTTTATAGCTCAACGGCCAACGAGAACATGAGTGGCCGTCAGGCAATGGAGTGTCAAGTGTATGTCACGCGGAGCAGGTAATGGAGTTATGGAAACGTGCGGATTGCACAAGATAAAGGTAGATCCCTTTGCCAAGGGGTTCGATATGAACTTGGCCAGGCCATTGTCCCGATCGGTTCGGCTTAATGGTTTTTCGACGTGTTTGCGGCTCGAAGAGGTGTATTGGAATATCCTCGCGGAGATCGCCAGGATCAATACGTGTTCGGTCAGTGCGCTGCTGTCTTACGTGGACCGGGAAGTGCACTTGCGTTATGGCGGTGTAAAGAACTTCAGCGGTCTGGTCAGGGTGGTTTGCGTGGTGCATGTATTGAAAGGGCGGCTTGTCGCGCCCAGTGTCCAGCCGGACCCTGCATGAACCTTGTGCCGGGCGCCCGTCCCGGGATTGCCCCGGCTCGGGCGCCCGGCAGAAGCCTGCTGCAGTCATCTATATAAAGAGCAGCGCGCCGCTACGGCTGCACAGCCTCGATTTACCAGATATAATCCCGGGCTTTGCTGCGCATGCCGGGACTTTCCCACAGGATAGAGCCAGGGCAGGGCGTGGCGCAGTAATGATCTGATCGCCGAGACATCTCCATGCCCATGTACGACTATCAATGCGCTTCCTGTGGTCATCAGTTGGAAGCCATTCAAAAGATCAGCGCAGCGCCGCTGGTCGATTGCCCTGCCTGCCAGGCACCGGAGCTCAAGAAGATGTTGTCCATGCCGGGCTTTCGCCTGAGTGGCAACGGTTGGTACGAGACCGACTTCAAGACCGGTTCGAAGAAGAATCTGGCCGGCGGCGACAAAGCAGACTGAGTTGAACTCTACGCGCAGGCTCCTGCATTATCCGTCACCTGACTTAGCTGTACGGTGATGAGGCGGGCCTCCACCGAATTTCGAATTACGAGAAGCGAAACCACTATCATGATGCGCAGCCACTATTGCGGCCAACTGAACGAGACCCTGGAAGGTCAGGAAATCACCCTTTGCGGATGGGTTCACCGTCGCCGCGACCACGGCGGGGTGATCTTCCTCGATATCCGTGATCGTGATGGTCTGGCCCAGGTGGTGTTCGATCCGGACCGCGCCGAGAGCTTCGCCGCCGCCGATCGCGTGCGCAGCGAGTACGTCGTGAAGATCACCGGCAAGGTTCGCCTGCGTCCGGCCGGTGCCACCAACGCCAACATGGCGTCGGGCATGATCGAAGTGCTGGGTTACGAACTGGAAGTGCTGAACGAGTCGGAAACTCCGCCGTTCCCGCTGAACGAGTTCTCTGACGTTGGCGAAGAAACCCGCCTGCGTTATCGCTTCCTGGACCTGCGTCGCCCGGAAATGGCCGAGAAGCTGCGCCTGCGTTCGCGCATGACCACCAGCATCCGTCGCTTCCTCGACGAGAACGGCTTCCTCGACGTCGAGACGCCGATCCTGACCCGTGCTACCCCGGAAGGCGCCCGCGACTACCTGGTGCCGAGCCGTACCCACGCCGGTTCCTTCTTCGCCTTGCCACAATCGCCACAGCTGTTCAAGCAACTGCTGATGGTCGCCGGCTTCGACCGTTACTACCAGATCGCCAAGTGCTTCCGTGACGAAGACCTGCGGGCCGACCGCCAGCCGGAATTCACCCAGATCGACATCGAGACCAGTTTCCTCGATGAAAAAGAGATCATGGGCATCACCGAGCAGATGATCCGCAACCTGTTCAAGGAAGTGCTGAACCTGGAGTTCGGCGAATTCCCGCACATGACCTTCGAAGAAGCCATGCGTCGTTACGGTTCCGACAAGCCAGACCTGCGTAACCCGCTGGAACTGGTTGACGTTGAAGACCAACTGAAAGATGTCGACTTCAAGGTGTTCAGCGGCCCGGCCAACGACCCGAAATGCCGTATCGCCGCACTGCGCGTGCCTGGCGCTGCGAGCATGCCGCGCAAGCAGATCGACGACTACACCAAGTTCGTCGGCATCTACGGTGCCAAGGGCCTGGCGTACATCAAGGTCAACGAGCGCGCCAAGGGCGTTGAAGGCCTGCAGTCGCCAATCGTCAAGAACATCCCTGAAGCCAACCTCAATGTGATCCTGGATCGTGTTGGCGCAGTTGACGGCGACATCGTGTTCTTCGGTGCCGACAAGTCGAAGATCGTCAGCGAAGCGCTGGGTGCACTGCGGATCAAGGTCGGCAACGACCTGAACCTGCTGACCTGCCAGTGGGCGCCGATGTGGGTTGTCGACTTCCCGATGTTCGAAGAAAACGACGACGGCAGCTTCAGCGCACTGCACCACCCGTTCACCGCGCCGAAGTGCACGCCGCAAGAGCTGGAAGCCAACCCGGCTGGCGCTCTGTCCCGTGCCTACGACATGGTGCTCAACGGCACCGAGCTGGGTGGCGGTTCGATCCGTATCCACCGCAAGGAAATGCAGCAATCGGTCTTCCGCCTGCTGGGCATCAACGAAGATGAGCAGCAAGAGAAGTTCGGCTTCCTGCTCGACGCCCTGAAATACGGCGCGCCACCCCATGGCGGCCTGGCCTTCGGCCTGGACCGTCTGGTGATGCTGATGACCGGTGCCCAGTCGATCCGTGAAGTGATTGCCTTCCCGAAAACCCAAAGTGCTGCCGACGTCATGACGCAAGCGCCGGGTGTGGTGGATGCCAAGGCACTGCGCGAGCTGCATATCCGTCTGCGCGAGACACCAAAGGCTGAGTAAGGCCGCAGCGTGAAAGCGCGATAAGGTTTTACATTGTCAGCTAAGGGCGCATCTTCGGATGCGCCTTTGCGTTACAAGGGCTGCACGTTAAAGAGGGAAGTCCCGCCTGGGGCGGGATCGACAGGTTTCTACAGAATTTCGGAGTTGTGTTATGGCTGGCCATTCCAAGTGGGCGAACATCAAGCACCGCAAAGAGCGTCAGGATGCCAAGAAAGGCAAGATCTTCACCAAGTGGATTCGCGAGCTGACCGTTGCCGCGCGCCAGGGTGGCGGTGACCCGGGTTCCAACCCGCGCCTGCGCCTGGCCCTGGACAAAGCCCTCGGCGCCAACATGAGCCGCGACATCATCGACCGCGCCGTGGCCCGTGGTGCCGGTGCGGCCGATACCGACGACATGGTCGAGTTGAGCTACGAAGGCTACGGCCCGGGTGGCGTGGCGGTGATGGTCGAGTGCATGACCGACAACCGCAACCGTACCGCGGCTGCCGTGCGCCATGCGTTCAGCAAATGTGGCGGCAACCTCGGCACTGACGGTTCGGTGGCCTACCTGTTTGAGCGCAAGGGGCAGATTTCCTTCGCGCCGGGCGTGGATGAAGATGCGCTGATTGAGGCGGCAATGGAGGCCGATGCCGACGACGTGGTGACCAACGAAGACGGTTCCATCGACGTGTTCACCTCGTTCGCGGGCTTCTATTCGGTGCGTAACGCCCTGGAAGCGGCTGGTTTCAAAGGCACCGACGCGGAAATCGTGATGCTGCCGACCACCAGCGCCGAGCTGGACCTGGACGGGGCGCAGAAGGTACTCAAGATGCTCGACATGCTTGAAGACCTGGATGACGTGCAGAACGTCTATTCCAATGCCGATATTCCGGAATCGGTGGCTGAACAGCTAGGCTGAAGGATGATGCAGATCTAATGTGGGAGCGGGCTTGCTCGCGAAGGCGGCGTGTCAGTCAGTCAATACGGTGACTGATACACCGCCTTCGCGAGCAAGCCCGCTCCCACATTTTGATCTTGGCTATATCAAGAATTTTTTATCCAACTGCAGGCGTTATGACTCTAATCCTAGGTATCGACCCCGGTTCGCGAATCACCGGCTTTGGCGTGGTCCAACAGACCCCGCGAGGCTGCGTGTACGTGGCGTCGGGCTGTATCCGTACCGGCGCCGGCGAGTTGGCCGAGCGCTTGCAGATCGTGTATCGCGGCGTGCGTGAAGTGATCCAGACCTATGGGCCGGTGACCATGGGCATCGAAAAAGTGTTCATGGCGAAAAACGCCGACTCCGCCCTGAAGCTCGGCCAGGCCCGCGGTGCGGCCATTGTGGCCGGAGCCGAGGAGGGCATGGAGATCGCTGAATACACCGCGACCCAGGTCAAGCAAGCCGTGGTCGGTACCGGTGCTGCCAATAAAGAGCAGGTGATGATGATGGTCATGCACATGCTCAAACTCACCGCCAAACCGCAAATCGATGCCTCCGACGCCCTGGCCATTGCCATTTGCCATGCCCATACCCGTTCCAGCCTGATGCCCCATGGCTTGGGGACCGCACGCAGTCGTGGCGGCCGGCTGCGTCTCTGATAGCATCAGCGCATTCATTCTGCGTGGGGTGCATGAACGGCCTGTGCTGTCGGCCGGCATGCCCGCGTTATTACCGGCCAGGCCTTGATTTGAGCCGATTCTTAAGGATTCGAACGTGATTGGACGCTTGCGCGGCACCCTGGCTGAGAAACAGTCACCGCACCTGATTCTGGATGTAAACGGGCTGGGTTATGAGCTTGAAGTGCCCATGACCACCCTCTACCGCTTACCGTCGGTCGGTGAACCGCTGACCCTGCACACTCACCTGGTGGTGCGCGAAGACGCGCAATTGCTCTATGGGTTCGTTGGCAAGCGTGACCGGGATTTTTTCCGTGAGCTGATCCGCCTCAACGGCGTGGGGCCGAAGCTGGCGCTGGCGCTGATGTCGAGCCTGGAAGTGGATGAATTGGTGCGCTGTGTGTCGGCCCAGGACACGTCCGCGCTGACCAAGGTGCCGGGCGTTGGCAAGAAAACCGCCGAGCGCCTGCTGGTGGAGCTCAAAGACCGCTTCAAGGCCTGGGAGGTTGTGCCGAGCATGTTTGCCCTGGTGCCCAACCAGCCTGATGCGCCGGGTGTGCCGGTGGCCAGCGCTGAAAGCGATGCGGTCAGCGCGCTGATCTCCCTGGGCTACAAGCCGCAAGAGGCGAGCAAGGCCGTGTCAGCCATCAAGGACAAGAACCTGAGCAGCGAAGACATGATCCGCCGCGCCCTGAAGGGAATGATTTAAGTGATTGAAGCTGATCGTCTGATCGCGGCCACCGGGCCTCGTGATCGTGAAGAAATCCAGGACCGGGCGATTCGCCCCCTGAGCCTTGCCGAATACATCGGCCAGCCCACCGTGCGCGAGCAGATGGAGCTGTTCATCCAGGCCGCGCGCGGGCGCAGCGAGTCCCTGGACCACACGTTGATCTTCGGCCCGCCCGGGCTCGGCAAGACCACCCTGGCCAACATCATCGCCCAGGAAATGGGCGTGTCGATCAAGTCCACCTCCGGCCCCGTGCTGGAGCGCCCGGGCGACCTGGCGGCGCTGCTGACCAACCTGGAGCCCCACGACGTACTGTTTATCGACGAGATCCACCGGCTTTCGCCCATCGTCGAGGAAGTACTGTACCCGGCCATGGAAGACTTCCAGCTGGACATCATGATCGGTGAAGGCCCGGCGGCGCGCTCGATCAAGCTCGACCTGCCACCGTTCACGCTGGTGGGTGCGACCACCCGTGCGGGCATGCTGACCAACCCGCTGCGAGACCGTTTCGGGATTGTTCAACGTCTAGAGTTCTATAGCACGGCGGATCTGGCCACCATCGTCAGCCGTTCGGCGAGCATCCTTGGCTTGCCCCTGGACCCGGAAGGCGCCTTTGAAATCGCCCGCCGCGCCCGTGGTACCCCGCGGATTGCCAACCGTCTGCTGCGCCGGGTGCGCGACTTTGCCGAAGTACGGGCCAAGGGGCATATCACCAAGCCCGTGGCAGACCTGGCGCTGAACCTGCTGGATGTGGATGAGCATGGCTTTGATCACCAGGACCGGCGCCTGCTGTTGACCATGATCGAGAAGTTCGACGGCGGCCCGGTGGGCGTGGACAGCCTCGCCGCCGCCATCAGCGAAGAGCGGCATACGATTGAGGATGTACTGGAGCCGTATCTGATTCAGCAGGGCTACATCATGCGCACGCCAAGGGGGCGTGTGGTCACCCGGCATGCGTATCTGCACTTTGGGTTAAACATTCCGTCACGATTGGGCGAGATGCCCGTAGTAGACGAATTCCTCGATGCAGTAGACGATTAAAAACGCTTGGCGATTCGATTTATTCGGAGTTTGTGCTGTCCTAGTGGCTGGCGTCGTCATTCTTTCGTTAGAAATGTGCCACAGAATGAAAAACAGTTGCCTGGCCGGATTGGCAACCTGAGGAGTAAGCACTAGAGTATGCGCGCGCAAAACGGGGATCAGTCGTTCGCACATCGCTGTCGCGTTTATTACGAGGACACCGATGCTGGCGGCATCGTTTATTACGTCAATTACCTAAAGTTCATGGAGCGGGCTCGAACCGAGCGGCTACGGGAGCTGGGCTTTGCCCAATCCCAGCTGGCAGGGGAGGACCTGTTGTTTGTCGTGCATTCCAGCGAGGCGCGTTACCACGCGCCGGCGCGACTGGACGATGAACTGCTGGTTAGCGCAGAAATAACCGAATTGAACCGTGCCAGCCTGCGCTTTAAACAGCAGGTCAGGCGGGCTACGGATGCAACGCTGCTCTGTGAGGGGCAGTTCCTGGTGGCCTGTGTTCGCACCAATAGTTTGAAACCCCGGGCCATTCCCGAAACTCTACGCGCGGCCTTTGCCGGCGTGAGCGGCGCGGGTAAACATTCAGAGCAGGAGATTTAGCGTGGAACCTACCGTCGTCGACCATTCCTCCATGTGGAGCCTGGTCAGCAATGCCAGTGTCGTGGTTCAACTGGTGATGCTGGTCCTGGTAGCCGCATCGGTTACCTCTTGGGTCATGATTTTTCAGCGCAGCAACCTGCTGCGTGCTGGTCGACGTGCCCTGGAGAGCTTCGAAGAGCGCTTCTGGTCGGGTATCGACCTGTCCAAGCTGTACCGCCAGGCGGGCAGCAACCCGGACCCGGATTCGGGCGTCGAGCAGATCTTCCGCGCCGGCTTCAAGGAATTCTCCCGTCTGCGCCAGCAGCCAGGCGTTGACCCGGAAGCGGTCATGGAAGGCGTGGCCCGTGCCATGCGCGTCGCCATCTCCCGCGAAGAAGAAAAGCTTGAGCAAAGCCTGCCGTTCCTCGCCACCGTAGGTTCCGTCAGCCCGTATATCGGCCTGTTCGGTACCGTATGGGGGATCATGAACTCCTTCCGCGGCCTGGCCCAGGCCCAGCAAGCGACCCTGGCCACCGTGGCCCCGGGTATCGCCGAAGCGCTGATCGCCACCGCCATCGGTCTGTTCGCAGCTATTCCCGCAGTAATCGCCTACAACCGTTTTGCCGCTCGTGGCGAAACCTTGATCAGCCGTTACTACACCTTCGCCGATGAATTCCAGGCGATCCTGCACCGTAAAGTGCACACCAGCGAAGAATAAGCAGGTAATTCCCAATGGCTTTAATCGCTCGAGCTCGCAAAAAGCGCAAGCCGGTCGCCGAGATGAACGTAGTGCCTTACATCGACGTGATGCTGGTGCTGCTGGTTATCTTCATGGTGACCGCGCCGATGCTCAATCAGGGCGTGAAGGTTGATCTGCCCAAGGTTTCCAGCGAAGCCTTGCCGCAGGACAACAACACCCAGGTCCTGACCATTTCGATCAAGGCTGACAAGACCTATTACTGGAACCTTGGCAGCGAAGTCGACACTCAGAAACAGCAGGACAAGGCCATGACCTTGCCGCAGATGACTGATGCCGTGACCAAGATCATTCGCGCCGGCAACGAAGGTGGCAAGCACACCCAGGTGTTCATTCGCGGCGACAAGGTCGTCGACTACGGCTCCGTCATGGGCGCCATGGGCGGGCTGCAGAAGGCCGGGGTCGGTAATGTTGGCTTGATTACCGAGGCGCCCTGATGCACCAACAGCGAGAGCCGTCCGCCTCGGAAAGCTACTTCTGGCCTAGCGTCTGGGCAATTGCCCTGCACGTCCTGGTGTTTGGCATGCTGTTCGTCAGCTTTGCCATGACCCCGGACCTGCCGCCAGCCAAGCCGATCGTGCAGGCGACCCTGTATCAGCTGAAATCGAAAAGCCAGGCCACCACCCAGACCAATCAGAAGATTGCGGGTGAGGCCCAGAAGTCGGCTGCGCGCCAGACTGAAGTCGAGCAGATGGAACAGAAGAAGGTCGAGCAGGAAGCGGTGAAGGCTGCTGCGGAACAAAAGAAAGAAGAGGCGGCTCAAAAGGCCGAGGAATCGAAAAAGGCTGACGAGGCGAAGAAAGCTGCAGAGGCGCAAAAGGCTGATGAAGCCAAGAAAGCCGATAAAGCTGCCGAAGCCAAGAAGGCTGAAGAGAAACAATTGGCTGATATAGCCAAGAAGAAATCTGAAGAAGAAGCCAAGAAGGCTGCCGAAGAAGAGGCCAAGAAAAAGGCCGCTGAAGACGCGAAGAAAAAGATAGTCGAAGACGCGAAGAAGAAAGCCGCGGACGACGCCAAGAAGAAAGCTGAAGCTGACGAGGCGAAGAAGAAGATCGCCGACGATGCGAAGAAGAAAGCTGCTGCCGATGCCTCCAAGAAAAAGGCCCAGGAAGCAGCGCGTAAATCGACCGAAGACAAAAAGGCCCAGGCCTTGGCCGATTTGCTTTCCGACACGCCGCAGCGCCAGCAAGCCTTGGCCGATGAACGTGGTGATGAAGTCGCGGGCAGTTTCGACGACCTGATTCGTTCACGGGCAGCGGAAGGGTGGACCCGTCCTCCTTCGGCACGTAAAGGCATGACAGTAGTGCTGCAGATCGGCATGTTGCCGGACGGTACGGTGACTTCGGTCAGCGTGGCCAAGTCCAGTGGCGACGGTTCGTTCGACAGTTCGGCGGTAGCAGCGGTCAAGAACATTGGCCGGTTGACCGAGATGCAGGGAATGAAACCAAGCGACTTCGCTCCCTACCGTTCATTCAAGATGACATTCACACCTGAGGATCTAGCCTTGTGAGAAACCTTCTTCGAGGAATGCTTGTCGTTATTTGCTGCATGGCAGGGATAGCGGCGGCGGATGAAAAGAACATCCTGGTCACCAGCGGTAGCGATCGGGCCACCCCGATCGCCGTTGTGCCGTTTGGCTGGCAGGGCGGCAGCGTGCTGCCGGACGACATGTCGCAGATCATCAGCGATGACCTGCGCAACTCCGGCTACTACGCACCGATCGACAAAGGCAACATGATCAGCCAGCCGACCCAGGCCAGCGAAGTCATCTTCCGTGACTGGAAAGCGCTGAACGCCCAGTACCTGATGGTGGGCAGCATCACGCCCGCCGGCGGTCGCCTGCAGATCCAGTACACCCTGTTCAACGTCGCGACCGAGCAGCAAGTGCTGACCGGCAGCGTGTCGGGCACCACGGATCAGCTGCGGGACATGGCGCACTACATCTCCGACCAGTCGTTTGAAAAACTGACCGGGATCAAGGGTGCCTTCTCCACGCGCTTGCTCTATGTAACGGCCGAGCGTTTTTCGGTAGACAACACTCGTTACACTTTGCAGCGTTCCGACTATGACGGCGCGCGTGCAGTGACGCTGCTGCAATCCCGTGAGCCGATCCTGTCGCCGCGTTTCGCGCCAGATGGCAAGCGTATCGCCTACGTGTCCTTTGAACAGAAGCGTCCACGGATCTTCGTCCAGCACATCGATACCGGTCGCCGTGAGCAGATCACCAACTTCGAAGGCCTGAATGGCGCGCCAGCCTGGTCGCCGGATGGTTCACGCCTGGCATTCGTGCTGTCCAAAGATGGCAACCCGGACATCTACGTGATGAACATGGCTTCGCGCCAACTGAGCCGTGTTACCAGCGGCCCGGGCATCAACACCGAACCGTTCTGGGGCAAGGATGGCTCGACCATCTACTTCACCTCCGACCGTGGCGGCAAGCCGCAAGTCTACAAAACCAGCGTCAACGGCGGCGGCGCCGAACGAGTGACCTTTATTGGTAACTACAACGCTGCACCTAAGCTTTCGGCTGATGAAAAGACGTTGGTGATGATTCACCGTCAGGATGGTTTCACTAATTTCCGGGTTGCGGCCCAGGATTTGCAGCGTGGAACCGTAAAAATCCTTACAGATACCAACCTTGATGAGTCAGCTACTGTTGCGCCCAACGGCACCATGGTAATCTACGCCACCCGCCAGCAGGGCCGGGGAGTCTTGATGCTCGTGTCCATTAATGGACGCGTAAGGCTCCCGCTTCCTACCGCTCAAGGCGAAGTCAGAGAACCGTCCTGGTCCCCTTACCTGAACTGACGCGGCGCTACAAAAAGAAGTACTTAACACACTGGGGTTCATTAGGAGTTTCACGATGGAAATGCTGAAGTTTGGTAAGTTTGCTGCTCTGGCTCTGGCTCTGTCCGTAGCCGTTGGTTGCTCGTCTAAAGGCGGCGACAATGCCGGTGAAGGCGCAGCTGTTGATCCAAACGCTGGTTACGGCGCTAACACTGGTGCAGTTGACGGCTCCCTGAGCGAAGAAGCTGCTCTGCGCGCTATCACCACTTTCTACTTCGAATACGACAGTTCGGACCTGAAACCAGAAGCCATGCGCGCTCTGGACGTTCACGCGAAGGACCTGAAAGCTAACGGCGCTCGCGTTGTTCTGGAAGGTAACACCGACGAACGTGGTACTCGTGAGTACAACATGGCACTGGGCGAGCGTCGTGCGAAAGCCGTTCAGCGCTACCTGGTTCTGCAAGGTGTTGCTCCAGGCCAACTGGAACTGGTTTCCTACGGTAAAGAGCGTCCAGTTGCTACTGGCCACGACGAGCAGTCCTGGGCTCAAAACCGTCGCGTCGAACTGCGTAAGTAATTCGTCATGCGAACGTGCCGTCGTGCTCTAACTGTATTGGCTCTCAGCCTGGCACCGCTTGCGGTGTGGGCTGCGGTTCCTGTGGAAGATAGCAACTCTGGCTATAACAATAGCGGGAGCAGTTATCCGCCAGCGGGTTATGGCACGAACGGCGCCTATGCCGGGGGCGCGGCAACTGCCGCGCCTTCGGCACAGGGCGAACTGTTCAACCAGCTGCAACGCATGCAGGATCAATTGTCGCAGCAACAAGGCACGATTGAGGTTCTGCAGAATCAAGTGAACCAGCTGAAGCAAGAAGGCCTGGAGCGTTACCAGGATCTTGATCGACGCATTGGAGCCGGCGTTACACCAGCCGCCACTCCTGATAATTCTTCTGCCGGTGGCGCCGCAAGCGCCGCCGGTGGTGCAGCGGCAGGGGCCGCGGCTGCGAGCCAAGCCCCTGCCGCCAGCAGCGAACCGGGTGATCCGGCGAAGGAAAAGCTGTATTACGATGCAGCCTTCGACCTGATCAAAGCCAAGGATTTCGATAAGGCCAGCCAGGCTTTTACCGCATTCCTGCGCAAATACCCGAACAGCCAGTACGCGGGCAACGCCCAGTACTGGTTGGGTGAGGTGAACCTGGCCAAGGGTGATCTGCAGGGCGCAGGCCAGGCATTTGCCAAGGTCAGCCAGCTGTACCCCAAGCACGCCAAGGTGCCGGATTCGCTGTACAAACTGGCTGACGTAGAACGCCGCCTGGGTCATACCGACAAGGTCAAAGGCATTCTGCAGCAGGTGGTGGCCCAATATCCCGGTACCTCTGCGGCCCAGTTGGCTCAGCGGGATCTGCAACGCATGTAAGCGTCGCAACCCGTTCAGAAGAAACCCGCGCTCTGCGCGGGTTTTTTCGTTAGAATCCACGCCCTTTTATGAAACACGCTTCCTGGGGTTTACGCGTTGGCGGAATTCCTCGAAGTGCCTGACGGAGGCGGACAGCCTGTTTAGCTGTTACGCCCGTGGCGACTATGCAAGACACATTACGTATCACCGAAGTTTTTTACTCGTTGCAGGGTGAAACGCGCACTGCCGGGCTGCCCACTGTATTTGTGCGCCTCACCGGTTGCCCGCTGCGTTGCCAGTACTGCGACAGCGCCTACGCCTTCAGCGGCGGCACCGTGCGCACCCTTGAAGACATCCTTGAGCAGGTGGCCGGTTACCGGCCGCGTTATGTCTGCGTCACGGGGGGCGAGCCCCTGGCACAGCCCAATGCCATTCCCTTGCTCAAGCAGTTGTGCGATGCCGGTTACGAGGTGTCCCTGGAAACCAGCGGCGCCCTCGATATCTCTGCAGTCGACCCTCGGGTCAGCCGAGTCGTCGACCTCAAGACCCCAGGCTCCAAGGAAGTGCACCGCAACCGCTACGAGAACATTGAGCTGCTGACGGCCAACGACCAGGTCAAGTTCGTCATCTGTTCCCGTGAAGACTACGACTGGGCGACCTCCAAGCTGATCCAGTATGGCCTGGACCGCCGGGCCGGCGAAGTGCTGTTTTC
Organism: Pseudomonas sp. D8002; assembly: GCF_013385695.1. NCBI lineage: Bacteria > Pseudomonadati > Pseudomonadota > Gammaproteobacteria > Pseudomonadales > Pseudomonadaceae > Pseudomonas > Pseudomonas sp. D8002. The sequence continues at coordinate 13,738 of NZ_JACAPM010000043.1, read as the reverse complement.
CCCCAGCCATCATGACCTGAATGCTCGCGACCTGGCCGACTGGGTCGTTGCAGACAACCTTCCGGTGCGTCTGCAACTGCAGCTGCACAAGTACCTGTGGAACGATGAGCCGGGGCGCTGAGATGACTGATCAAAAACGTGCGGTGATCCTGCTGTCCGGCGGCCTCGACTCCGCGACCGTGGTCGCCATGGCCCGTGCAGAAGGCTACAGCTGCTACACCATGAGCTTCGACTACGGCCAGCGTCACCGTGCCGAACTGAACGCTGCCGCCCGTGTCGCCCGAGACCTGGGCGCGGTTGAGCACAAGGTGATCGGCCTGAATCTCGACGGCATGGGTGGCTCGGCGCTGACCGACAGCTCCATAGACGTGCCGCAAGGCCCCAGCGAAGGCATTCCGGTGACCTACGTGCCGGCACGCAACACGGTCTTCCTGTCCCTGGCCCTCGGCTGGGCCGAGGTGCTCAATGCCCGCGACATCTTCATCGGCGTCAACGCCCTGGACTACGCCGGATACCCGGACTGCCGCCCCGAGTACATCGAGTCGTTCGAGCGCATGGCCAACCTGGCGACCAAGGCCGGTGTAGAAGGGCAGGGCTTTCGCATCCTGGCGCCACTGCAGAACCGTAGCAAGGCCGATATCGTGAAGGCAGGCGTAGGACTTGGCGTCGATTACTCGCTGACTGTTTCCTGCTATCAGGCAGACACTGATGGTCGCGCTTGTGGGAAATGCGACAGCTGCAGACTGCGTGCAGAGGGCTTTCAAGCGGCCGGAATTACTGACCCAACGCGTTATTTCTGATTTATTTTAAATAAGGTGTTGAATAATCCTTAGAAATCAGTATTATACGCGCCACCACACAGCGGGTCGTTAGCTCAGTTGGTAGAGCAGTTGGCTTTTAACCAATTGGTCGTAGGTTCGAATCCCACACGACCCACCATTTTTGGCGGTTTAGAAAATCCGGAAGGCCCACGCAAGTGAGGATTTCCGGGTTTTTTTTTGCCCAGTAAAAAGCCGATCACTCTCGCGACAGAGAGTGATCGGCTTTTTTGTTAAAGCTAGCCAAACCGCCCGGTGATGTAGTCCTCGGTCTGTTTCATCTTCGGCTTGGTGAAGATCTCATCCGTATTGCCATGCTCAATCAGTTCGCCCATGAACATGAACGCCGTGCTGTCCGACACCCGGGCGGCCTGCTGCATGTTGTGGGTCACGATGATCACCGTGTATTGCTCTTTCAGCTCGGTGATCAACTGCTCGATGCGCCCGGTGGAAATCGGGTCGAGCGCCGAGGTCGGTTCATCCAGCAGCAATACCTGTGGGCGCAGCGCAATGGTGCGGGCGATGCACAGGCGTTGCTGTTGTCCGCCGGAAAGACTCTGGGCGCTTTGTTTGAGTTTGTCCTTCACCTCATCCCACAGCGCGCCGCCGCGCAAGGCTTGCTCGACTCGATCATCCATTTCCCGGCGCGACAGCTTTTCGTGGTGACGCACGGCATAGGCGATGTTGTCGTAGATCGACATCGGGAACGGTACCGGCTTCTGGAAGACCATTCCGACGTGGCTGCGCAGGCGGTTCATCGAATAGCCGGGGGCGAGGATGTTTTCGCCATTGAGCAGCACTTCACCGCGGGCTTCCTGCTTCGGGTACATCGAGTAGATACGGTTGAACACCCGCAGCAAGGTCGACTTGCCGCAGCCCGATGGGCCGATGATCGCGGTGATGCGTTTTTCCGGAATGTCGATGTCGATGGATTTCAGCGAACGTTGGTTGTTGTAGAAAAACTCCAACCCACGGACACGGATTTTGGTTTTTTCAGGATCAAGGCGGGTCGATTGCATCAGTGGGACCTATTGCGCAAAAGAATCAGGCGAGACAGCAAGCTCAGCACCAGCACGAACATCGTCAGTACCAAGGCGCCTGCCCATGCGAGGGAGTGCCAGTCATCGAAGGGGCTCATGGCGTACTGGAAAATAACCACCGGCACGCTGGCAATCGGCTTGAGCAGGTTGCTGCTCCAGAACTGGTTGCCGAAGGCGGTGAACAGCAGCGGCGCGGTTTCCCCGGTAATCCGCGCCAGCGCCAGCAGGATGCCGGTCACCACGCCGGCCTTGGCCGCTCTCAACACGATCTGCAACGTCAGTTTCCACTGGGGTACGCCCAGGGCCAGGGCCGCCTCGCGCATGGTGGAAGGTTGCAGTTGGAGCATCTCGTCGGTCGTGCGCACCACCACCGGAATCACCAGCAAGGCCAGCGCCAGGGCACCGGCAATGGCGGAGAAACCTACCTGGTGATTGGTCAGCAGGTTCAGCGGCAGGATCACCCCGGTGTAGATGAACAGGCCCAGCACGATCGACGGCGCGGACAGCAGGATGTCGTTGATGAAACGCACCGTGGTACCCAGGCGCGAGTGCCGTGCGAATTCCGCCAGCCAGATACCGGCCATCAGTCCGATGGGCGTGCCAATCAGCAGCGCAATCCCGGACATCAGGGCGCTGCCATAAAACGCGTTGGCCAGGCCGCCGTCTGTTCCGGGTGGCGGCGTCATCTCGGTAAACAGGCGCAGGTTGAGCGCCTGAAAGCCGTTGATGATGGTGGTCAGCAGAATCCACGCCAGCCACAGCAGGCCAAAGACTGTCGCGCCACAACTGAGCAGCATGGCCACCCGGTTCTTCAAGGCACGCTTGCGGTACAGGCGTTCGTTGCTGCTCATAGGCCCTCCTTGCGGGACAGGCGCATGAGCATCAGCCGCGCCAGTGCCAGCACCACGAATGTCACGATAAACAGCAGGAAGCCCAGGGCGATCAGCGCCGAACGATGCAGGTCGGTGTACGCCTCGCTGAACTCGTTGGCGATGACGGACGCGATGGAACTGCTGGGCATCAGCAACGAGGCGGAGAACTGTTGCGCGTTGCCCAGCACGAAGGTGACGGCCATGGTTTCACCCAGGGCGCGACCGAGGCCGAGAAAGATCCCGCCGATCACTGCCGAACGGGTGTAGGGCAGGACGATGTCCCACACCACTTCCCAGGTAGTACTGCCCAGTGCGTAGGCCGACTCCTTCAATTGAGTCGGCACACTGCGGAAAACCTCATGCATCACCGACGTGATGAACGGCGTGATCATGATCGCCAGCACGATGCCGGCGGTCAGCATCCCGATGCCCAGCGGTGGCCCCTGGAACAGCGATCCAATAAACGGAAGCGCACCCAGGTAGTCATTGATCCAGGGTGACAAGTGTTCAGCCATAAAGGGCCCGAAAACAAACAGGCCCCACATGCCATAGATAATCGAGGGAATGCCCGCGAGCAATTCAACGGCGGAGGCGACCGGCATTCTGAGCCAGGGCGGCGCCACTTCGGTGAGGAAAATCGCGATGCCGAAACTCACCGGCACCGCAATCAGCAACGCCAGCAACGAGGTGACCAAGGTGCCGTAGATCGGTACCAGGGCGCCAAAGTGGTTGTTGACCGCATCCCACTCGGTGCTGGTGATGAAACCGAAACCGAAGGTCTTGAACGCCAGGCCACCGCCCCACAGGGTGGAGGCGGCGATGCTTGCCAAGAGCAGCAGCACCAGCATCGCGGCCCCGAACATCGAGCGTTTGAACCACAGATCGTGGCGCTGATCGCGAGCGGCGCGGCTATCACCCGACACGTCGCTTGCGTGAGTAGTCATAACCAGGGATTGCACGGTGTCGTTCATATCAGAAGTGCTCACCCGCCTCCATCAAGCATGCACATGCTTGAGGAAGGGGGCTATAGAGGCGGATCAGTGGGCGAAGTCAGACTTCCAGTAACCTTCGATCCGGGTCACGAGGGAATCGGGCAACGCTACGTAGTCCAATGCCGCAGCCTGCTGCTGACCTTTCTCCAACGACCATTTGAAGAAGTTGAAAGCGGCCTGGCTTTGCTCGGCGTTTTTTGCCTGCTTGTACATGATGATCCAGGTGGTCGCCGTGATCGGCCACGCGTTCTCGCCCGGTGCGTTGGTCATGATCAGGTTGAAGTCATGGGCGTTGGCCCAATCGGCAGTATCAGCCGCTGCCTGGAAGCCCTTGGCGTTGGGCTCGACGAATTTGCCGGACGCGTTCTTCAGTGAGGCGTAGGTCATCTTGTTTTGCAGGGCGTAGGCGTATTCAACAAAGCCGATGGAGTTCTTGATCTGCTTCACGTAGGCCGAAACACCTTCGTTACCCTTGCCGCCCACACCGACCGGCCACGGCACGGTGGTGCCGAAACCGATTTTGGTTTTCCAGCCATCACTGACCTTGGAGAGGTAGTTGGTGAAGTTGTACGAGGTGCCCGAGCCGTCCGAGCGGTGGACCACGGTGATATTCGCGCCCGGCAGTTTCAAGCCGGGGTTGAGGGCGGCAATCGCCGGGTCGTTCCAGGCCTTGATGTCACCGAGGAAGATCTTCGCCAGCACATCACCATCGAGTTTCAGCTGGCCAGCTGCAACGCCCTCGACGTTCATCACCGGCACGATGCCGCCAATCACGCTTGGGAATTGGCCGAGGCCGCCGGCCTTCAGTTCATCCGCCGACAGCGGCGCGTCGGACGCACCGAAGTCCACGGTAGCCGCCTTGATCTGGGCGATACCACCACCGGAGCCGATGGACTGGTAGTTGATCCGGTCACTGGAGCTTTTGCTGTATTCCTGGGACCACTTGGACAGCACCGGGTAGACGAAACTGGAGCCTGCGCCCGTGACGTCAGTGGCGTGAGCGACACCACTCAGGCACAGGGCAGTGAACAACACTGACAGACTCTTTTTGGTCAGCAACATCACGACGACACCTCAAAGGAAGGGGGCAGGTGGAGGACTCCACCTGCCTGGGACGTGACGATTTAATTCCTGAAATGTGTCTGTTTAATGACGGTTTGGCTTTATGAAGAAACATTTAGAAATATCTGTGGGCGACCCCGGAAGGGATGCTCCGAGGTCGCTGCACTGATCAACCCTGGCTGCGCACCAGGATCGACTCATCGATCTGGGCGATCGACGTGACTCCGGTCAACGTCATGGCCACGCGCATTTCCTTGGCGAAGATATCCAGCAGGTTCTCCACGCCACGCTGCCCGTCGGCGGCCAGTGCGTAAGCCTGTGCACGGCCCAGCAGAACGCCCTTGGCGCCCAGCGCGAGCATGCGCACCACGTCCAGCCCCGAGCGTACGCCGGAGTCCACCAGCACCGTCAGATCGCTGCCCACGGCTTGTACGATAGGCGCCAGTGCCTTGGCTGTGGACAGCACGCCATCCAACTGGCGCCCGCCGTGGTTGGATACGACGATGCCGTCGGCACCAAAGCTCACCGCGTCCTTGGCATCTTGTGGGTCGAGGATGCCTTTGATGATCATCGGGCCTTTCCAGAATTCGCGGATCCACTCCAGGTCTTTCCAACTGATGGAAGGGTCGAAGTTGTTGGCCAGCCAGCCGATGTAGTCCTTCAGTTGGGTGGGCTTGCCCAGGTACTTGGAGATGTTGCCCAGGTCGTGGGGGCGACCCAGCAGGCCCACATCGAAGGCCCAGGCCGGTTTGGTCATGGCCTGCAGGATTTGGCGTTGCGGCCCGTAGGCACCGGACATACCCGAATGGGCGTCGCGATAACGCGCGCCGGGGGTGGGCATGTCGACCGTGAACACGAGGTTTTTCACCCCGGCGGCCTGGGCGCGCTCCAGGGCGTTTTTCATGAAGCCGCGGTCTTTCAGCACATACAGCTGAAACCAGATCGATTGCGGGCTCTGGGACGCCACTTCCTCGATCGGGCACACGGAAACGGTCGACAGGCAAAACGGAATGCCCTTGTTCGCTGCCGCCTTCGCCGCCTGGACTTCACCACGCCGGGCAAACATGCCGGTCAGGCCCACCGGGCTGAGGACCACCGGCATCGCCAATGGCTGGTCGAACAACGTGGTTTCAAGGCTCAGGCTTTCGACGTTGCGCAGGATGCGCTGGCGCAGGCTGATATCCGACAGGTCGGAGCTGTTGGCCCTGAGGGTGTGTTCGGCGTAGGCGCCGCCGTCGATGTAGTCGAACAGGAAACGCGGCAGTTTGCGGCGGGCGGCTTCGCGGTAATCCGATGCAGACGAAATGATCATGAACAGTGATGCCCCGAGTGAAGAAAACGGTGGGGTGAGGATAGACAAACGCCTTTCATGGTAAAAACAACTTTTCCAACTTGAATCAAGTCGCAAACGGAATACTCATGAACCTTCGTACGTTGCTGGCCTTTGTCGAAGTAGTTCGCCAGGGCAGCTTCTCACAAGCAGCCGAGGTGGTTTCGCTCACCCAGTCTACCGTCAGCAAGGCGGTCAAGACTCTGGAAGATGAATTGGGCACGCCGCTGTTCAATCGCATCGGCCACAAGAGCGAGCTCACGGCCGCCGGCGAAATTGCCTACCGCCGAGCGCTGGTGTTGCTGGCGGAGCGCAGTGACCTGGTGGCCGAGATCAACGACTTGCTGGGGCTCAAGCGCGGTGTATTGCGCATCGGCTTGCCGCCGGTGGGCAGTGGGGTGCTGTTTGCGGCGATGTTTGCCTTGTATCGACAGCGTTATCCGGAAATCGAGATCGAGCTGATCGAGCATGGCAGCAAGAAGTTGGGCGAATGCCTGGAGGCCGGGGAGGTGGACCTGGCCGCGTTGCTGGTACCGGTGGCGGGAGAATTTGAATATCAGGATGTGCGCGTCGAGCCACTGATGGTGGTGATGCCGATCGACCATCCTTTGGCCGGGCGTAAAAGCGTCGATTTTTCCGACCTGGCTGACTCGCCCTTTATTCTGTTCGAGGCCGGGTTTGCGCTTAACCGGATCATTCTCACAGCCTGCGAGCGCAGAGGCGTAGTCCCGCGTATCACCGCCCGCAGTGCCCAGATCGACTTTATCGTCGACCTGGTTGCCGCAGGCCTGGGTGTCGCGTTTCTACCGAGCATGCTGGCTTACAAACACCTGCACGCCGGCATCGCCCTGATCCAGCTGGACGAGCCCCAGACTGATTGGCACATCGCCCTGGCTTGGCGGCGACAGGCGCACTTGCCACCGGCGGCGCGGGCCTGGCTGGATCTGGCCCTGGAGATGGGGAATGTTCCGGACACGACCCGGCCTGCGGTCTAGCCTTGTGCGACCAGGGGCAGGCGGCTCTTGACGACTTTTTGCAGCAGCAGGGCCAGCACCTCGGTGGAATACGGCTTTTGCAGCAAGACAAAACGGCTGGCTTCTTCCTGGGCGATACGCGCGTATTCGTCGTTGTAGCCGGTGGTGAGCACCACCGGCAGCCATGGGTACAAGGCTTCGATTGCGTCCAGCAACTCCAGGCCACTCATGCCGGGCATGGAGATATCGGAGAACACCACCTGGAAGCTTTCCGGGTTGGGGGCCAGGGCTTCCAGCGCGCTGTTCGCATCCGGCACCCACAGCACGTGAAAGCCCATCTGTTCCAGGGTTTGCGAGGTGTACAGGCCCACATCGGCGTTGTCCTCGACCATCAGCACGCACAAGCCTGAGATGATGGGCGAAGCGCTGGTGTCTTGAGGTACCGGCATGGCACTTGGCTCGACCTTGGGCAGGTACAGCGTAAATTGGCTACCCCTGCCGCACTCGCTCTGTACCAGGATTTCCCCGCCTGATTGCTTGGCGAAGCCGTACACCTGGGACAAGCCCAGGCCGGTGCCCTGGCCGATACCCTTGGTGGTGTAGAAGGGCTCAAAGATCGCGTCGAGTTTTTCCGGCGGGATACCCGAGCCGGTGTCCGCCAGTTCGATGGTCACGTAATCGGCGACACGTACCGGGTGAGCGCGAACCGAGGGTAGCCAGGTTGCCGTCGAAACGGTGATGGTCAAATGCCCGTTGCCGGCCATGGCATCCCTGGCGTTCACCACCATGTTGACCAGCGCGGTATCGAACTGGCTTTCGTCGGCGTTGATAAAGCAGGCGTCGTCAGGCACCTGGATGCTTACCTTGACCCGCGAGCCGGTCAGGCTGTCCATCATCTCGCCCACCCGCTTTACACTTTCGCCGACGTTGAACACCTCGGGTCGCAAAGCCTGGCGGCGGGCGAATGTGAGCAACTGGGCCGTCAGGCGGGCCGCGCGATCGACCGTGCTGGCGATGGCTTCCACGTATTTCACGCGGCGTGCTTCGCTCAGGGCAGGTGGCTTGAGCAAGTCGGCACAGGACTTGATCACCGTCAGCAGGTTATTGAAATCATGTGCGACACCGCCAGTGAGCTGGCCGATGGCTTCCAGTTTCTGTGACTGACGCAGGGCGTCTTCCGACAGTCGCAGGGCTTCCTTGGCTTCTTCCTCAGCCTGGATGTCGCGGCCCACGGCGTGGATGTAGTCGCTGTCGGGCACGGCCGTCCAGGCGATCATGCGGTAGCTGCCGTCCTGGTGGCGGTAACGGTTCTTGAAATTGGGGAAGTTCTTGCCATCGCCCAAACGGCTGACCGCCGAGGATGAGACGGCCAGGTCGTCGGGGTGAACCAGGGCCAGCAACTGGCTGCCCACCAGGTCGTTTTCGGCGTGGCCGAGCATGCGTGTCCAGGCCGGGTTCACGGCGGAGATCACACCGTCGAGTTGTGCCACCAGCATCAGGTCCGGCGACAGGCGCCAGATACGGTCGCGATCGCGAGTGCGTTCGACCACCCGCTGTTCCAGGGACTCGTTGAGTTTGCGCAGGGACTCTTCGGCTTCGCGCAGGGGCGTGATGTCCCGGGACACGCAGAGGATTTTCTCCGGCAGGCCGTCACTGCCCATGATCGGGCTGACGTTCACGTGCCACCATTTAAGGTTGCCGGCCAGGGTGTGGGCAGCGCCGACAAAGCTGGCATTGCGACCGGCCTTGGCGGCCTCAACGGCGGCCTTGGCATCGAGATTGCCCTGGTCGTGCCAGAAGTCGGGCCAGGGGCAGCCGCGGATCGCATTGAAGTCGCTGACTTCCATGATCTGCTTGCCGCCTTCGCTCATGAAGGTCAGGCGGGCGTCGAGGTCCAGCACCTTGATGCAATCGTTGATGCTGGCAAGCACGCGTTCGGTGAAGGCTTCGCTGTGGTTGAGGCCCGCGGCGGACAAATCACTCTCGCCAGATTCAGGTGGGCTGTTTGTCTCAGGACCCGTCCCGATAGTGCTATTCATTTGAGTGCTGCCACGCGTGTTAAATGGCCGTCATCATGTCATTGCGACACTTATATCACCAGCGCCTTCACGCTTATTCGATGGCAGGCAATCCGGCCTGCTGCAAGCGTGACGGCGAGATTAAAACCCGTCAGTCATATTCAGGTTCCGGGGTCTGAATAAGTGCTGGAAAAACCGTCGAAGTCTTTGAAAGAAATAGGATTGTCGGACAATTTTGCGCATGAAAAACTCTTCATAATTTGCCCGCTCGAAGATTGGTAGCTTCCTCTCGCTGCCCAATAATTCGAGTTCTAATAATGAATAAAAAACTCTTCAAGAGCGCTTTGGCGCTGTCGATTTCCCTTGCCTCCACTTCCTTGTTTGCCGGTGGTTTCGCCCTCAACGAACAAAGCATCAGTTCAATGGGGACCGGTTACGCCGGGCGTTCCTCCTCCGCGGATGACGCCAGCACGGTGTTCGGCAACCCGGCGGGCATGTCTCGCCTCAAGCAGAATGAAGTGAGCATCGGGGCGACCTACCTGGATGCCAAGTCGAACATCAAGGACGCCAGTTCCAGCCAAGGTGGCGTGGACAACCCCGGCACCAACAAAGGCGATATGGTCCCCGGCATCGCCGTACCGATGGGCTACCTGGTGACGCCGATTGATGAACACTGGGCGTTTGGCCTGGGAATCTACGCGCCGTTCGGCCTCGTGACCGACTATGAACACAGCTTCCAGGGCAATGGCTTTGGCAACAAAAGCAAGGTTCAAGTCATCACCGTGCAGCCAACCGTCAGCTATGCCTTCAACGACAAGGTTTCGGTGGGCTTCGGTCCGACCTTCAACCGTATCAGTGGCGAACTGGACTCCAAGGTCCCGGCATTTGGCCTCGGCACGGAAAACGTGAAGGTCAAGGGCGACGACACCGCCACCGGTTTCAACGCCGGTATCCTGGTGCAGCCGATTGAAAGCACGCGCATTGGTGTGACCTACCACTCGCAGGTTGTGTATCACCTGTCGGGCAAAACCAACGCCTCGGGGGTGCTCACCGACCTGGTGGATGGCGGCCCGCAGCGGTATGACGCCAAGCTGGATGTCACCACGCCGTCGTCCGTGGACTTCTCGGTCACCCATAAACTCAACGATGACTGGACCCTGTACGTCGGCAGCACCTACACCCGCTGGAGCCAGTTGAAGAAGATTACGATCAACAACAGTGGCGTCTCTGACCTCGCCACCGAACTGGCCGGCCTGAACTCCATCACCGAAGAACAGCACTGGCATGACACCTGGTCTCACGCCATCGGCCTGTCGTACCAGTTGAACAAGCAACTGGTGCTGCGTACCGGCTTTTCGGTGGACCAGACGCCCACCAACAACACCGACCGGTCCGTACGTATTCCTACGGGCGATCGCACGGTGTTCAGCCTGGGCGCCGGCTGGACGCCAGTGGATAACCTGACCTTCGACGTCGCTTATTCCTACCTGAAAGAAGAGCCGATCAAGGTCCGCGACAATAATCCGCAACTGGCGCTGACCTACGACGCCAAGTATGAAAACAGCGCCAACGGTTTCGGCGGTTCGGTGACTTACCGCTTCTGATGCACCGGAAGAGGGCAAAGAGTCAGTTTTCTGACATGGCTCTTTGCTAGCAATTGTATCAATCGTGCTACCAAACCTTCCCTGTCTTGGTTAAATTGGCTGCAATCCAGTTCAAGACAGGGATCGTCATGACTACGCTTTCGCCGATCAGCTCCGCCATCGCCCTTACCAATCGACCCGCCGTTAACCCGCCAGCTACGCAGGCGCCAGAAACGGACGCCGCTGCCGTGCGACCTTCCTCGGTGGTCAGCCTTGGCAATGTCACGGTAGACGTTCAAGCCGAGACGTATTCCCGCAACGGCCAATTGCCCGGCCATGGGCCGATCAATGCCTGGGAAAGTGACAGCGACGATGCGGTCACCAAAGCGATCAGCACGAATTTCCCTGCACTGCCCAGAGGCACAGGCTTCAGCGGCCTGGGCGCTACCCTGATCGAGCAATTTGCGAAGAGCGGTACCGACATTTCCCAGTCGGCGCTGAGCACCAGCTCTTCCAGGACCCAAAGCCCCGCCGAACTCAAGGTTCAACAGGCGCTGCTGCACAGCAAGGCCGACAACCTGGTCAGCCTGACCGTCAAGACGGCCAGCGGCAAGACCGTCACCTTCAGCCTGGCCAGCCAGTCCGCAGGCCTGGCCGCGCAGGCGAAGGTGGACGGTGGCGCCCTCAGCGCCGCCGAACTCAAGGAAGTCGCCAAGTTGGGCGAAGCCTTCCAGGACGCGATCGACGGCCTGGCCGCCCAGCCGCCGAAGCTCGAGCTGAGCAAGCTGACGCAGTTTGATTCCAGCGTATTGGCTGCGGTGGACCTCAGCGGCAAATTGAAAGTGAGCAATGCTGACGACCTCACGCTTGCATTCCATGCGGACAGCCAGGGCCGCACCACGCGCATGAGTAGCCCGTCGGGGGAAGTGAATCTCTCGGTCGATCTGAAGAACGCCGGCATCCTCGGCAACGCCAAGCAACAGGCAATCGCGCTGAAAAGCTACCTGGCCCAGTTCGACAAGGCCCAGGCGCGGGGCAAGGCCGATGCTGACCTGATGGCGATGTTCAAGGATGCGTTTACCGCCATGAACAGCAACTACCCGCAGGGCGCCAAAGCGCCTGCGCCGCTGACCCGCAGCGCGGCAGATCAAGGTCTGCTGACGGGTCTGGCGGATTTCAAGGCCTCCATCACCCAGGCGGCCAGCTCCCCCAACCCGGCGCGCCCAGGAGAAACCGATACGTTTGCCTATGGGATTTCCAAGAAAACGCGCATCGGCGGCAATGACCTCTCCAATCGCACGATCGATCAGGTCCAGCGATCAAGCCTCAAGGCCAGTTTCCATCAGGGCCTGGATGGCGGGAAGCCGCCGGCTTTCGATACCAGGCGCGAGTCGCAGAACTACCTCTATGTGCAGGTCGACGACAAGGCCAGCAGTGCGGCGAACATCACCTACAAGGATGGCTTCCTGACCAACGCCTCCGTGGACCAAAGCGCCAGCCAGAACACCCGCACCCAGCGATACGAGATGGCTCGACTGGTTAAAGACAGCGTGGTACCGAACGAGGCCACCAGCCATCGCGACTACCTGGTACTGCTGGAATATGCGGCGCGGGAAGGCAAGAGTGCCAAGGGCGCCGATGAAACCATCCTGAAGGATGCCCTGGCGAACATGCATCAGTGGGCGTTGCTGCAAGGCGATCCGTCCGCTTTGCCCGGTTAAACCGGTCGTTGTAAAAAAGGGAAACCCCTGGCCGGGTTTCCCTTTTTCATGCCTGGCCGAATCCCAGATTAGGCTTTTGAAACCATTCGATATTCTGTAGCCTTGCGCAGCTTCACCGTGCTTGATGAACACAATCACTTCGTCCGGCGGCGCCCGAAAGGCTCCAGAGCCGGTGGTACACTCGACTTTCGCGCAACTGCGCCTGCAGGTCTTGCGAACATGACGCAAATTTCCGAACGCCTTCTGGTCCAAGCCCACCTCGACGCCAAGCAGCCCAAGGTGCTGAGCGCCGAAGAAGAGGCGGGCTACCGCGCCGCCATCGCCGCCGAGCTCAAGGCTCAGGACGCGGTGCTGGTGGCACACTTCTACTGCGACCCGGTGATTCAGGCCCTGGCCGAAGAAACCGGTGGCTGTGTCTCCGACTCCCTGGAAATGGCCCGCTTCGGCGCGGCGCACCCGGCCAAGACCGTATTGGTGGCGGGCGTGCGATTCATGGGGGAGACGGCCAAGATCCTCACGCCTGAAAAACGCATCCTGATGCCGACACTGGAAGCCACGTGCTCTCTGGACCTTGGCTGCCCGGTGGATGAGTTCTCGGCATTCTGTGATCAGCACCCTGAGCGCACCGTGGTGGTTTATGCCAACACGTCGGCGGCGGTGAAAGCCCGTGCTGATTGGGTGGTGACTTCCAGTTGTGCGCTGGAGATTGTCGAAAGCCTGATGGATAACGGCGAGACGATTATCTGGGGGCCGGACAAGCACCTGGGCACCTATATCCAGCGTCAGACGGGTGCAGACATGTTGCTGTGGGATGGTGCGTGCATCGTGCACGAGGAGTTCAAGTCCAAGCAGTTGGAGGACATGAAGGCGTTGTACCCGGACGCGGCGATTCTGGTGCACCCGGAGTCGCCGACGTCGGTGATCGAGTTGGCGGATGCGGTGGGGTCTACCAGCCAGTTGATTGCGGCGGCGCAGCGGTTGCCGAACAAGACGTTTATCGTGGCCACCGACCGCGGCATTTTCTACAAGATGCAGCAGCTGTGCCCGGACAAGGTGTTTGTCGAGGCGCCGACGGCGGGGAATGGGGCGGCGTGTCGCAGTTGTGCGCATTGCCCGTGGATGGCGATGAATACCCTGGAGCGCACGCTGCAGTGCTTGCGTGAGGGGAGTAATGAGATTTTTGTTGAGCCTTCGGTGATTCCGCAGGCGGTTAGACCGCTGAAGCGGATGTTGGATTTTACTCAGGCGGCTCGGTTGAGGTTGGCGGGGAATGCTTGATCTTGTTTGAGTACATATCCGTTATTTAGGTAACGGCCGCTTATGGTTCC
>NZ_JACAPM010000042.1:0-35268 GCF_013385695.1 Pseudomonas sp. D8002 | reverse complement strand
CTGTAAGAGCGGAACCATAAGCGGCCGTTACCCAAAAACGGATATGTACTCAATCACCCCCCAAACGCATCCCTGAGAAACCCCGGAGCGATATACCGCTGATAATGCGCCTCGGACAAAATAAAAAACTCCCGATCAATCGCATCCCGCAACTCAGGCAACCCCCACTCCCGAAACTCCGGCATCAAAACCATCCCGTAAGCCTCCAGATTGCTGATCACCCGCGCCCCCCGGGCAATCAACTGATAGGCCCAGCAGTACTCCGACTGATGCGGTACAAATCGAATCTTGCGCTGCTCCAGCTGCCCCCGCAGCATTTTCGGGTCAAACACCTCAAGCTTCCCGGCCATCACCTGCACCAACAACTGCTCCAGCCGCAGCCAGACCGCACGCTTTTCTTCCTCGTTATACCCGTTCCACTGAATCACCTCATGGTGAAACCGCTTGCACCCCCGGCACACAAGATCGCCGTAAACCGTGGAGCACAGGCCTACGCAGGGGGTCTTGATGGTTTGGTTAGACATGGTCGACAACGCACAAATCAGCGAAACAGTTGCACATGTTAGCCCTTTGTCTAAGGTTGATCACCCTGCAAACTTGGCGCGGCAACTTACGTTTAGAATTTTTTTGCCGTAGAATCATCCGGCCTTGTAAGGCGCCAATAATCCGTTGGAAGCTGTTTTCAAAGCGTCACGAGCACAGTCGTTCCTAAAGAACGGTGTTGGCGATGGTTATTTACCCGGTAAATAGCCAGCGCCAACCCTCATCAGCTCCGTTCTGCAGGCGTAAAACTTTGAAAGCAGCTTCTGTGAGGATTGCCGGCAGCGCTGGCTCTACGGCCCAAAAAGCCCCTGAGCGCATGCGTGCCGTGCATTTCTGGATGAGCGTCCCGTGGGACCACTGATGAGGGTAATAACTGTGCTTGAAGCCTACCGCAAACATATCGAAGAGCGTGCAGCCCTGGGTATCGTTCCCCAGCCGCTTAACGCCGAACAAACCGCAGGCCTGGTCGAGCTGCTGAAAAATCCCCCGGCTGGCGAAGAAGAATTCCTCGTTGACCTGATCACCAACCGCATCCCACCAGGCGTTGACGAAGCTGCCTACGTCAAGGCCGGTTTCCTGTCTGCCCTGGCCAAGGGCGAAGCCACTTCTCCCCTGATCGACAAGAAACGCGCTGTTGAACTGCTCGGCACCATGCAAGGCGGCTACAACATCGTGACCCTGGTCGAGCTGCTGGACGACGCCACCCTGGCCCCCGTCGCTGCCGCCCAACTCAAGCACACCCTGCTGATGTTCGATGCTTTCCACGACGTCGCGGAAAAAGCCAGGAACGGCAACGAACACGCCAAAGCCGTGATCCAGTCCTGGGCCGACGGCGAGTGGTTCAAGAACCGCCCGACCCTGGCCGACAAGATCAGCCTGCGCGTGTTCAAGGTCACCGGCGAAACCAACACCGACGACCTGTCCCCTGCCCCGGACGCCTGGTCCCGTCCTGACATCCCGCTGCACGCCCTGGCCATGCTGAAAATGGCCCGTGAAGGCATCGTGCCGGATGAGCAAGGCAAGACCGGCCCGATGAAGCAGATCGAAGAAATGCGCGGCCAGGGCTTCCCGATCGCCTACGTCGGTGACGTGGTCGGTACCGGTTCGTCGCGTAAATCGGCCACCAACTCGGTACTGTGGTTCTTCGGCGACGACGTGCCTTACGTGCCGAACAAGCGCGCTGGCGGCTTCTGCTTCGGCAGCAAGATCGCTCCAATCTTCTACAACACCATGGAAGATGCCGGCGCACTGCCAATCGAGTTCGACGTTACCAACATGAACATGGGCGACGTGATCGACCTGTACCCCCATGCTGGCAAAGTCACCAAGCACAACAGCGATGAAGTCCTGACCACCTTCGAAATGAAGACCCCGGTCCTGTTGGATGAAGTCCGTGCCGGCGGTCGTATCCCGCTGATCATCGGCCGTGGCCTGACCGAAAAGGCACGTGCCGAACTGGGTCTGCCACCTTCGACCCTGTTCAAGCTGCCGGAAGCCCCGGCTGAAAGCGACAAGGGCTACACCCTGGCGCAGAAAATGGTCGGCAAGGCCTGCGGCGTGGCTGGCGTTCGTCCAGGCACCTACTGCGAACCGAAGATGACCACCGTCGGCTCCCAGGACACCACCGGTCCCATGACCCGTGACGAACTGAAAGACCTGGCGTGCCTGGGCTTCTCCACCGATCTGGTAATGCAGTCGTTCTGCCATACCGCGGCCTATCCAAAGCCGATCGACGTGACCACCCACCACACCCTGCCTGACTTCATCATGACCCGTGGCGGCGTATCGCTGCGTCCGGGCGACGGCATCATCCACAGCTGGCTGAACCGCATGCTGCTGCCGGACACCGTCGGTACCGGTGGTGACTCCCACACCCGTTTCCCGATGGGCATTTCGTTCCCGGCCGGTTCCGGCCTGGTAGCGTTCGCCGCAGCCACCGGCGTCATGCCGCTGGACATGCCGGAATCGATCCTGGTGCGTTTCAAAGGTGAAATGCAGCCTGGTATCACCCTGCGTGACCTGGTTCACGCCATTCCTTACTACGCGATCCAGGCTGGCCTGCTGACCGTAGAGAAGAAAGGCAAGAAGAACGCCTTCTCCGGCCGCATCCTGGAAATCGAAGGCCTGGATAACCTGAGCATCGAACAAGCCTTCGAGCTGTCCGACGCCTCGGCTGAACGTTCGGCTGCCGGTTGCACCATCAAGCTGTCGAAAGAATCCATCACCGAGTACCTGAACTCCAACATCACCCTGCTGCGCTGGATGATCGGTGAAGGCTACGGCGATGCGCGCACCCTGGAACGTCGTGCCCAAGCGATGGAAGCCTGGGTTGCCAACCCTGAGCTGATGGTTGCCGATGCTGACGCCGAATACGCTGAAATCATCGAGATCGACCTGGCCGACATCAAGGAGCCTGTGCTCTGCGCGCCAAACGATCCGGACGACGCCCGTCTGCTGTCCAGCGTTGCTGGCGAGAAGATCGACGAAGTGTTCATCGGTTCGTGCATGACCAACATCGGTCACTTCCGCGCTGCCGGTAAACTGCTGGATCAGGTCAAGGGTCAGCTGCCAACCCGTCTGTGGCTGTCGCCGCCGACCAAGATGGACGCTCACCAACTGACCGAAGAAGGCTACTACGGCATCTACGGCAAGGCTGGCGCGCGCATGGAAATGCCGGGCTGCTCGCTGTGCATGGGTAACCAGGCACGTGTAGAGCCGAACTCGACCGTTGTGTCGACGTCGACCCGTAACTTCCCGAACCGTCTGGGTGACGGCGCAAACGTCTACCTGGCTTCGGCCGAGCTGGCGTCGGTGGCTTCCATCCTGGGTCGCCTGCCGACCGTCGAGGAGTACATGGAATACGCCGCGAAGATCAACACCATGGCCAGCGACGTGTATCGCTACCTGAGTTTTGACCAGATCGCCGAGTTCCGTGAAATTGCTGCAAGCGCCAACATCCCTGTGGTTCAAGCCTAAGGTTTTGTTGCTGTAAACGAACGCCGCGTATCGTCAGATGCGCGGCGTTTTTTTATGCGCCTCGATTGAGGCCCAGACCTTGTCCTGCGCCTGGGTGCACGGCGTGCCTTCCGGGTGTGCCTGGATCGTGGCGATCACCGCGCGTAACTCGGCCTTGCTCTGGTCCATTCGGGCTTGAAGCTCTTCTATCTGCGCAATCCTGCGCTCAAGCCTCAAGACGATATCGGCGCGTTTCGCCTCGCTCGGCGAATCGTCGGGCATCAGCGCCTTCAACTCCTGCAAGCTGAAACCGGCGCGCTGAGCGCCCTGGATCAATTGCAGCGTCTGCAACGTCTGCATGGGATAACGGCGATAGCCATTACCTTGTCGCTCGACCTGGATCAGCCCCTGGGCTTCGTAAAAACGAATCTTCGAGGCTGCCAAGCCGCTGCGTTCCGCCAGTTCACCAATATTCATCGCCAACCCCATTGACCTTAAAGTGACCTTTAAGCTTAGCCTGAGCGCTCCCAATGTGAGGAGTCAAGCATGTCGCCCTTTGAAGCGTTGCAATTGCCCAACGGCCAGCTCATCAGTAACCGCATCGCCAAGGCGGCGATGGAAGAGAACATGGCGGATGCGAACCAGGCGCCTTCCGAGGCCCTGATGCGCTTGTATCAAGCCTGGGTCGACGGCGAGCCCGGCCTTATCCTGACCGGCAACGTGATGATCGACCGCCACGCCATGACCGGGCCCGGCGGCGTGGTGCTGGAAGACGAACGTCACCTGGACAAGTTTCGCCAATGGGCCGCGATTGGCCGGGCCAAGGGCGCGCAGTTCTGGGTGCAGCTCAACCACCCGGGCCGTCAGACCATGGCCAACCTCGGCCAGCAGGCCCTGGCACCTTCGGCGGTGGCCCTCGATCTCGGCGGCTTTTCGAAGATGTTCGCCCAACCCAAAGCCATGACCGAGGACGATATCCAGGACGTCATCACGCGCTTCGCCACCAGCGCGCGTCTCGCCGAAAAGGCCGGCTTCAGCGGCGCGCAGATTCACGCGGCCCACGGCTACCTGCTCAGCCAGTTTCTCTCGCCCTTGAGCAACCAGCGCACAGACCGCTGGGGCGGCGGCGTGGAGAACCGCGCTCGGCTGTTGCTGGAAGTGATCAAGGCCGTGCGCGCCGCCGTGAGCGCGGATTTCTGCGTGGCGGTGAAACTCAATTCCGCCGACTTCCAGCGCGGTGGCTTCGACGCCGCCGACGCCCATGCCGTGGTCGATCTGCTCAACCCGCTGGCCATCGACCTGCTGGAACTGTCCGGCGGCAGCTACGAAGCCCCGGCCATGCAAGGCGAGGCTCGCGACGGACGCACCCTGGCCCGCGAAGCCTATTTCATCGAGATGGCCAGCGACTTGGCGAAAGTCGCCAACATGCCGGTGATGGTCACCGGCGGCATCCGGCGCTTGCCGATCGTGCAGCAAGTCCTGGACAGCGGCATCGCCATGGCCGGGATCGCCACCGCGCTGACCCTGGAGCCGCACCTGATCAAGCAATGGCGCGCCGGCCGCGATCTCAACCCGCAATTGCCGCCGATCCGCTGGAAGCGCAAACCCCTGGCCAGCCTGGCGAGCATGGCAGTGGTGCGCTATCAGCTTCGCCGCCTGAGCCGTGGCCGCCAGCCGAAACCCGGGGTGACGCCGCTGCTGGCGTTGATAAAAGACCAACTGTTTATCGCCCGCCGCACTCGGCAATATCGCGCCGCGATGACCAATTCTTCACATTGAGCGGGGAGCATTCAGCGCCATGGAACTGTCCTTAACTGATCAGCAGCTTTTTACCCTCACTGACGATTGGAGTTCTTCATGGCGAAAATCACCCTGGCCCAGCAATTGGCGACCACCCTTGAACAGGCGGGCATCAAGCGCATCTGGGGCCTGACCGGCGACAGCCTCAACGGCCTGACCGACTCCCTGCGCACCATGGACAGCATCGAGTGGATGCATGTGCGCCACGAAGAAGTGGCCGCGTTTGCCGCCGGTGCCGAAGCCGCCGCCACCGGCGAGCTGACCGTATGCGCCGGCAGCTGCGGCCCCGGCAACCTGCACTTGATCAATGGCCTGTTCGATTGCCATCGCAACCACGTGCCGGTGCTGGCCATTGCCGCACAGATCCCCTCCTCCGAGATCGGCCTGAACTACTTCCAGGAGACCCATCCCCAGGAGCTGTTCAAGGAGTGCAGCCACTTTATCGAGCTGGTGACCAACCCCGAGCAGATGCCTCACGTGCTGCACCGTGCCATGCGCTCGGCGATCCTCAACCGCGGCGTAGCGGTGGTGGTGATTCCAGGGGATGTGTCACTGTTGGAAGTAGAAGATAAATTCAAACCGTGGCCGGCCTTGCTGGCACCGCGCACGTTGCCGGCGGAACAGGACCTGCAACGCCTCACCGACATCCTCGAACACAGCGGCAAAGTCACCCTGCTGTGTGGCAGCGGCTGTGCCGGCGCCCACGATGAGGTGGTGGCCCTGGCCGACGCCCTCGGCGCGCCCGTGGTGCATGCCCTGCGCGGCAAGGAACATGTGGAGTGGGACAACCCGTTCGACGTCGGCATGACCGGCCTGATCGGCTTCAGCTCCGGCTACCACGCCATGCTCAACTGCGACACGCTGATCATGCTCGGCACCGACTTCCCGTATCGCCAGTTCTACCCGACCGACGCAAAAATTATCCAGGTCGACCGCAACCCACAGGCACTGGGCCGGCGTGCCACGCTGGACCTGGGCATTGCAGCTGACGTCAGCGAGACCATCCAGGCGCTGCTGCCGCGCCTGACCCGCAAGACGGACCGCAGCTTCCTCGAAACCTCGCTCAAGCATTATGAAAAAGCCCGCCAAGGGTTGGATGACCTGGCGGAACCGTCAAAGGCCGGCCGGCCAATTCACCCGCAATACGTTGCGCGCCTGCTCAGCGAACTGGCGGACGACGACGCAATCTTCACCGCCGACGTTGGCTCGCCGACAGTCTGGGCGGCGCGTTACTTGAAAATGAACGGCAAGCGCCGGTTGATCGGCTCGTTCAACCATGGCTCGATGGCCAACGCCATGCCCCAGGCCATCGGGGCGCAAGCCGCGTTTCCCGGGCGCCAGGTGATTTCGATGTCCGGCGACGGTGGGTTCACCATGCTGATGGGTGATTTCATCAGCCTGGCGCAGCTGAACCTGCCGGTGAAGCTGGTGGTGTTCAACAACTCTTCTTTGGGCTTCGTCGCCATGGAGATGAAAGCGGCGGGCTACCTGGATACCGGCACCGAGCTGAAAAACCCGGACTTTGCCGCCATGTCCAACGCCATGGGCATCCTCGGTATTCGCGTAGAGCAGTCCGAAGACCTGGAACCGGCCCTGCGCCGCGCCCTGGCCCACGACGGCCCGGTGCTGGTGGACGTGGTCACCGCCACCCAGGAACTGGTGATGCCACCGAGCATCAAGCTGGAGCAGGCCAAGGGCTTCAGCCTGTACATGCTCAAGGCGGTGATGAGCGGACGCGGTGATGAGGTGATCGAGTTGGCGAAAACCAACTGGCTGCGTTAATCGCACCGTAGTCGCCGACCACGCGGCCGACCGCAGACAAAAAAGACCCCGCTTAAATAGCGGGGTCTTTTTTCGCACGACTGATCAACCGTGCTGTTTTTCCACCCACTTGCCATAGGCGTCGATAAACGCCTGCAAGAACGGCTTGGTCTTTTCCGAGACCTTGCCCGACTCATCGAACACGCTGCCCGCACCGCCCAGGTAGGCTTCCGGCTGCTGCATGCACGGCACATCGAGAAACACCAGCGACTGGCGCAAATGGTGATTGGCCCCAAAACCGCCGATGGCTCCGGGAGACACACTGATCACCGCACCCGGCTTGCCGCTGAAGACACTTTGGCCATAAGGGCGCGAACCAACGTCAATCGCATTCTTCAATACACCCGGCACGGAGCGGTTGTATTCGGGGGTCACAAACAGCACCGCGTCGGATGAACGCACGTGTTGACGGAAAGTACTGTAGGCTGCCGGCGGTGCAGCACCGTCGATGTCCTCGTTGTAGAGCGGCAAATCGCCAATTTCGACAATGTTCAACTTGAGGTTGGCGGGCGCCAACTCGGCCAGTGCCAGGGCGACCTTGCGGTTGATCGACTCTTTTCTCAAGCTGCCGACCAGTACGGCAATCGTGTAGACCTTGCTCATTGGGGTTTCCCGATTTCTGACTTAAGGAGTTTGTAGTTATAGAGCCTGCGCGACGCTATCACCAGCGCGTTTTTGCAATCCCCAGGGACGTTTACACCGCAGATGGATTTGTAAGTAATGTCTGAAAAAGTCAACGAATAGTATTTTTTTTCAATAGGTAAACTACCCCGCTCTCCTACGGTCTACAGAACCGCAAATCGAGTGTTTATCTCCAGAGGTTCTAAACAGATGGCAGCAGTACTTGTCGGACAGTTCCATGCCAGAGACGCGGAAGGTCGCGTTTATTCGGTGCATGAGTTCCAGGAATCCAACCCGCCCCTCGACGGCCTGGCTGGCTCGGCGCCCACCACCACCTACAAGCTGGCCATTGGCGACCGCGTAGAAAAACTGGATGGCGATGAGTTCAGGCTGATTCAGTCGGGCACTATCATCACCCGCGAATCCGCCACGATCCACGCTTCATAAGACTTTATTCCCCATAGGCGATATCAACATTATCGCCGACGCCTCCCAGTGTCCGGTCCTTGCCGAACGAGAACAGATCAAAGTTGGTTTTGGCCTGGCTGGGAGGATAGTGGTACTGATAGGCCACGCCCCAAGGGTCCGTCAGCATGTCCTGATCCTTGAGATAGGGTCCCCGCCACTTCCCTTCTCCCGCTGGCTGAACCGTCAACACCGCCAGACCCTCGTCGTCGGTAGGATAACGCCCTACATCTTGATGAAAACGCTCGACTGCCTTGCCCAGCTCTTTCAACTGGACCTTGGCCGTGGCGATTTCCGACTGAGTCACGTCGCCGAAGATCCGCGGCCCCACCGCAACCGCCAACACACCGACCACCAGCACCACCACCAGCAGGTCCCACAACGAAAACCCGCGCGTGTCTGTTTTACCGAGCATCGATAAGGCTCCCCCGTGGATCCTCTGGTTGATACGCCCTTTGTATGACCTGCTGGTTGCAGGCGCCAAGGGACTTGATCGTGCAAGTCTAGTTGGGGCGCTGCCGTGGCGGGTCTTTTTTCCACGCCCGGGCCTGAGCCATTGAATCCACGTCGCGCTGAACATAGACTCCGGCCATGCGTTTACGTCATATCGAAGTCATTCAAGCGATTTTACAGACCGGACACCTCGGCACCGCCGCCGAATGGTTGCAACTGCCCGTGGCCGATGTGGACGCAACCCTCAAGGATGCCGAGCTGCAGTTGGGCTTCATGCTGTTCGCCAGTGTGCGCGGACGCTTGCAGGCCACCCGGGAAACCCTTGAGCTGCAGGCCGAAATCGCCCACCTCTATGCAGCCCTTGAGCCGGTGCAACGCCTGGCCAGCAGCCTTAAGCACCATCATGCCCCGCCCTTGCGCGCACTGTGCACCCCGCCGCTGGCCAATCAACTGCTGCCCCAGGCGATCGCCGTGCTGCGCCGACGTTTCCAAGACACGCCGTGCAACCTCTCCAGCCATTCCACCCGGGATATCGTCAAAAGCCTGCTGCTGCACGAAGCCGACCTCGGCCTGAGCCTGCACGACCCGGACCATCCGCAAATCCACAGCCAACCGCTGGCCCACGGCAAGTTGCAATTGCTCGCGCCCCATGGCTGGCTGAAGCCTCGGCAGAAGTACATTGCGCTACAGGAACTGGCCGGGCAGTCGATGATCGGCCTTGAAGGCCAGGACCCGCTGAGCCGCCTGCTGGACAGCAAGCTGCAAGCCCTGCGCCCGCTGCCGGTGGTGCAAACGCGGGTGCAGACGTATCAGATGATGCGCAGCATGGTAGAAGCCGGGGAAGGCCTGGCGATTGTCGACCCGTTCACCGCCAGCGGAGCACGGGAAGCCGGGCTGGATGCGTGCCCATTGTCACCGCCGATTGTGGTGACCTTGTATGCGTTGACCCTGAAGGGCAGCGAGCCATCGCCCGCCTTGAATGCGCTGCTGGAGATTGTCACCGAGAAGGCTGAAAGCCTGCTGACAAGCACATTGCCGTGAATGTGGGAGCTGTCGGGCCTTGGCGAGCCTGCGAAGGCGGCGGCACAGTCGATAAAGAGGTTGCCTGACACACCGCTATCGCAGCCTCGCCGAGGCTCGACAGCTCCCACAAGTTTCGGGAGGGGGCCGGCGGTTGTGTGTTTGATCGCAAGCACTCGGCTTGCGCAAATCGAATGTGGGAGCTGTCGAGCTTCAGCGAGGCTGCGAAGACGGCGGCACTGTCGATAAAGAGGTTGCCTGACACACCGCTATCGCGGCCTCGCTGGGGCTCGACGGCTCCCACAGGGGGTCGGGGGAAGTCTGGGAGTTGTGTGCTCGGTCGCAAGTACTTGGGTTGCTCAAATCGAATGTAGGAGCTGTCGAGCTTTAGCGAGGCTGCGAAGGCGGCGGCACTGTCGATAAAGAGGTTGCCTGATAAACCGCTATCGCGGCCTCGCTGGGGCTCGACGGCTCCCACAGGGGGTCGGGGGAAGTCTGGGAGTTGTGTGCTCGGTCGCAAGTACTTGAATTGCGCAAATCGAGTGTGGGAACTGTCGAGCTTTAGCGAGGCTGCGAAGACGGCGGCACTGTCGATAAAGAGGTTGCCTGATCTACCGCTATCACGGCCTCGCTGGGGCTCGACGGCTCCCACAGGGGATCGGGGGAAGTCTGGGAGCTGTGTGTTCGGTCGCAAGTACTTGAGTTGCGCAAATCGAATGTGGGAGCTGTCGAGCTTCAGCGAGGCTGCGAAGGCGGCGGCACTGTCGATAAAGAGGTTGCCTGACACACCGCCATCGCGGCCTCGCTGGGGCTCGACGGCTCCTACAGTTGATCGGTGCAGCTCAGACTGCTTCCAATTCTGTCTTGAACAACCGATACCAGAAAATCGCCACTTCGCGCGTCTGCGGATCAATCCCGCGATAGCGCAGGTGGTCGATCCCGCCCATCACATACCCGCAGCGCTCATACAGCCGGCAGGCACCGAGGTTGTTGTTCTGGGTCTCCAGCATCATCCCCGGCAGGTTCTTCTTGCGGCTCCAGAACTGCGCCACGTCCAGCAATGCCTTGGCCACCCCGTGGCGCCGCGCGGGCAAGACCACCGCCAGCTCATCCACATGGGCAAAGCCGTTCCAGTTGGTGCTGACCACGATATGCCCCACGGGCCGGTCATCGAGGTAGGCCATGAACACCGCACTGTCGGCCGCGTCACGGAAGCTGGCGAATTCCTCGGGATCGATGCCGTAGCATTTGCGGTATGGCACGATACGCTCCACCGCCCACTGGTCGACGCGCTTGCCCATTTCCGGCTTGCCGTAGGCGTTGACTTCAAAGCTGAAGTCGTTCCCCCACACGTAGGCGTCAAATCCTTCGTCAGCCACCCGGACACTGAGGCCCGGGTACTTCGGGTTCATTACAGCTTGCATAAACATCCTTAACCCTTGATGCAGTCGACGGTGTAACAACGACCACTGCCGTCATCTTCGTGTTGCAGTCCATGAACATCGGCAACAAAGCCGGGGAAACTGCTATCGAACGTCCTGGCAAACGCCAGGTAATCAATGATCGAGCGAGTCGATTCGGTAAAGCGCTCACCCGGCATTATCAACGGAATGCCCGGCGGGTAAGGCACCAGCATGACCGCTGCGACCCGACCTGGCAAAGCGTCGATGGACACCGCCTCGACTTCGCCCTTGACCAACAGGTCGTAGGCGTCGGCCGGTTTCATCGCGATTTCCGGCAGTACCGTGTACATCCGCTTCAGGTGCTTGGCCGTGGCATTGCTGCGGTAACAGCTGTGCAACTGGTCGCACAGATCCTTCAAACCCAATCCCTGATACCGCGCCGGGCCCTGCTGAAACACCGATGGCAAACACACAGCAAGGCTCACGTTGGCGTCATAACTGCGCTTGAATTCCAGCAGTTCGGTGAGCAGGGTACTCCACTTGCCTTTGGTGATGCCCATGGAAAACAGCACGAGGAACGAATACAGCCCGGTCTTTTCCACCACCAGCCCACGTTCCCAGAGGAATTTACTGACCACCGCAGCGGGAATTCCGCACTCGCTCAAAGCCCCGCCGGCATTCAGGCCAGGCATCACCAGGGTGACTTTTATCGGGTCCAGCAGCACGTAGTCTTCGGCGATATCGCCAAAGCCATGCCAGTCGGCCTGGGGTTGCAGCAGCCAGTCTGCGGTCACCACCCGGTCAATGCCCGCCACCAGCGGCGGCTGCCAGATGGAAAACCACCAGTCTTCAGCGGCGATGTGCTGGCGCAGGTTGGCCAGGGCACGTCGGAAGCTCAGGGCTTCGTCAAACATCTCCTGCAGCAAGGAACGCCCCGCCGGGCCTTCCATCATCGCCGAGGCCACGTCCAGGGAGGCGATGATGCTGTACTGCGGCGAGGTGGAAATATGCATCATGAACGCTTCGTTGAAGCGGTCGCGGTCCAGCTTGCGCACGCCGCCATCCTGCACATGGATCATCGACGCCTGGCTGAACGCCGCCAGCAGCTTGTGCGTGGAGTGCGTGGTGAACACCAGCGGGCTCTCGGGCGTGCGCGAAGTGCCCATGCCATAGCGCCCGGCGAAAAACTCATGAAACGCCGCGTAGGCGTACCAGGCTTCGTCGAAGTGCAGCACCTCGACGCTGTTGCCCAGTTGCTGCTTGATCAGTTCGGCGTTGTAGCACAGGCCGTCATAGGTGGAGTTGGTGACCACCGCCAGCTTGACCCTGGCCGGTCGGCCTCGGGTCAGCGGGCTGGCGTCGATCTTGGCGCGGATCGACTCGGGGCTGAACTCGCTCAGGGGAATCGGCCCGATGATCCCCAGTTCATTGCGCTCCGGGCACAGGTACAGCGGGATGGCGCCGGTCATGATGATCGAATGCAACACCGACTTGTGACAGTTGCGGTCCACCAGCACCAGGTCATCCCGGCCCACCATCGAGTGCCAGACGATCTTGTTGGCGGTGGAGGTGCCATTGATCACGAAGTAGGTGTGATCGGCGCCGAAGTTGCGCGCTGCCCGCGCCTCGGCTTCGGCCAACGGGCCGGTGTGGTCCAGCAGCGAGCCGAGCTCCGGCACCGACACCGACAAGTCCGAACGCAGGGTATTTTCCCCGAAGAACTGATGAAACGCCTGCCCCACCGGGCTTTTGCGATAGGCCACGCCGCCGCCATGACCGGGGGTGTGCCAGGAATAATTGGAATCCGCCGTGTGCTGCACCAGGGCCTTGAAGAATGGCGGCAACAGGCCATCCAGGTAGGCGCGGGCCGCACGGGCCACTTGCCGGGCAAGAAACGGCACGGTGTCTTCAAACAGATAAAGAATGCCCCGCAACTGGTTCAGCTCGCTCATGGCATCGGCCGGGGCGTTTTCCAGGGTGACCTGCTCACCGAGGGCGAAGATCGGCAGGTTTGGCGCCCGCACCCGCGCCAGGCGGATCAGCTCCACCATGTTTTGCATCAGATGGGTATTTTCCCCGGCTCCCTCGGCGGCAATCAGCATGCAGGCCAGGCCGTGATGGGTCGAAGCCACCAGGCGACCCTCGGCGTAGTCCACCGCCGAAAAGATACTGAAGCCCTCCTGCTCAAGCTCCCGGGCGATGCCCCGGACGCGGTCGCCGGCAACCGTGTCGGCCTTGATGTCGCGGTGTACGATCAGAACCGGGAACTTCAGGTCTTTGTACATGAGCGCTTGGCGTCCTGAGGGCTATGCCTTCAGGGTAGAAGCTCGGGGCCGATGTGGCGAATGAAGATGTTCAACCGGTGTTCATAAAGCGCCGTCGATGACCTCGCGCAACACCAGCGCCGCTTGCACCGCTTGCTGGCGAGTCGCCAGGTTGGTGAAGCCCATCAACAGACCTTGCTGACCACCGGGCTCGATACTCCAGCCCGACACGGCCTGTATCCCCAGCCCGGCACGTGCGGCGGCCGCAGCGACGGCCTGATCGCAGACGTCCACCCGCAGCCGCGCCAGCAGGTTGATCCCGCCGGACTGCTCATCCACCTGCAAAAGCGCCCCGCAATGACTGGCCAGTGCCTCCACCAGAAAGCCGCGCCGCGCGGTGTAGAGCTGGCGCATTTTTTTCAGGTGGCGGGTGAAATGGCCCTGGTCGAGAAAGTCCGCCGTGGTGGCTTGCAACAATTCGGCGCTGCGGTTTTGCAGCACGCCGGCGCTGGCCTCAAAGGCCGGGAGCAGCGCCCGAGGCACCACCAGATAACCCAGGCGCAGCCCCGGGAAGAGCATCTTGCTGAAACTGCCGGAGTAGATCACCCGGTCGGCCGTGTCCTGGCTCTTGAGCGCGGCCAGGGGCTGGCCCTTGTAGCGGAACTCGCTGTCGTAGTCGTCTTCCACCACCCAGCCGCCGTGGGCCTGTGCCCAATCGAGCAAGCGATGGCGCCGCGCAGTACCGAGGGCGACCCCCAGCGGGCTCTGGTGGGCCGGGGTGACAATCGCCAGCCGGGCGCCGGGCGCACGCCGTATGCCCTCCTCCACATCAAGCCCGTCGTGGTCCACCGGCACCGGGACCAACTGCGCCCCCAGGTGCAGCAGCAGTTGCCGCGCATGCAGGTAGCCCGGGTCTTCGAACCAGCATGGCTGGCCGGCCATCTGCAGCGCATCACACACCAGCGCGAGGCACGCCGAGTAACCGGCACACACGAACACCTGCTCCGGCGAACACTCCACGCCCCGGTACAGCGCCAGGTATTGCGCGATCGCCACACGCAGCGAGCGGGCGCCACGCACATCGCCCATGGCCAGGCTGTTGACATCGACTCGGCGCACTTGCCGGGTGACCAGCCGCGCCCACAGCTTGCGCGGAAAGCTGTCGAGCGCCGGCAAGCCCAACTGCAACAGGCGCGGGGCCGACGCCGGCGCCACGGGTTCGGGTTCAACCGGCAACGACTTGATCGAGCGCTGCGGCAACGCCTCGGCCACCACTGTTCCCGCCTGGCCCCGCGCCAGGAAGAACCCTTCGCTCACCAGCAACTGGTAGGCCGTCTCCACCGTGCCCCGGGCCACCTTCAGTTCCTGGGCCAGGCTGCGCACCGACGGCACCCGCTCACCGGGGCGCAGTTGGCCCTGGTCGATGGCCTGGCGAAAGCGCCGGTAGATCTCCTGGTATTTGGGCAGTGACGACATGGTTATCCGGCTCACAGTGAATCAGCCCTGAAGTCTGATCTTGTCCCAACCCGCTTGTCCATTCTTGGCCCTATTGAGCCGGCGACCCGGCCGCCACACTGACGGCATCACTTCACGAAACAAGGAGCACCCCATGCAACACCGTCTCGACTACGCCCTGGCGGCGCCCGTCGGCTACAAGGCCCTTGGCTCGGTGCACAGCTACATCCACGGCTGCGGCCTGGAGAAGGAATTGATTGACCTGGTGTACCTGCGGGTCTCGCAACTCAACGGCTGCGCCTACTGCCTGGACTCACATTCGCGCGACCTGCTCAAACAGGGCGTGAGCCTGGAAAAGCTGATGCTGCTGGCCGCCTGGCGCGAAGCGTTGCCGTTGTTCAGCCCGCGTGAACGCGCCGCGTTAGCTTGGGCCGAGTCGGTCACCCAGGTCGCACAAACCGAGGTGCCGGACGAACACTATGCCGAGGCCAAGGCCCTCTTCGATGACAAGGAAATTGCCGACCTGACCCTGGCTATCGCCCTGATGAACGCCCTGAACCGCGTCGCCATCAGCTTTCGCAAAGTCCCTGCCGCCGTAAAAGCGCACATGGAGCACGGCAACCATGAATGACTCTGTTGAGTTTGTGCACATCGAAAGCGACGCCGACTGCCTGGCCTGCTTTGCCGTTATGCAGCAACTGCGGCCAAAGCTCGAAGGCCCGCACGCCTTCGTCCAGCAGATCCAGCGCCAGCGCGAAACCGGCTACCGTCTGCTGGCCGCCCGGGAAAACGGCCAGGTGCTGGGCCTGGCCGGTTATCGCCTGACGGAAAACCTGCTGTATGGGCGCTTTATCTACGTCGATGACCTGGTGGTGGACGCCTCCCTGCAACGCCGACGCCTGGGTGCGCACCTGCTGGACGAGGTACGCCAGCACACCCGCCGCCTGGGCTATCGCTACCTGGTGCTGGACACCGGCATGCACATGGCCCTGGCCCAACGCTTCTATTTTCGCCAGGGCCTGCTGCCACTGGGGATGCACTTTTCACAGGACCTCGGCCAATGACCCGCGCCCTGCTACTGAGCTTCAGCCCCCACGGCAAGGCCGCCCAGACCTTCCGCCTGGCCCGCGCCCTGCTCCGCGAACAGGCACCCGAGGCCGAAGTGGTCGAACGCGACTACGGCGGCCAGGCCCTGCCGGCGCTGACCCGGGAATACGCCAACGCCCTGACCACGCCCGGCGGCCTGAGCGGCCCGGCAACCGAGCGCTCCGAGCAACTGATTGTCGAGCTGGAAGCCTGTGACCTGTTGATCATCTGCACCCCCGTGCACAATTTCACGGTGCCGGCGGCCCTCAAGTGCTGGATCGACCATGTGGTGCGCATCCACCGCAGTTTCACGGTGAATCCGCAGTTTGAGAAAGTCGGCTTGCTCAAGGACCGGCGCACCTTTGTACTGGTCAGCTCCGGCAGTTCGCGAAAAAACCGCGAGCCCGACTTCCTCACGCCCTACCTGCAGGCGATCCTTGGAACCGTGGGCATTCACGCGGTGGATTTCGTCTATCTGGGGGCCATGGTGCGTGGCGAAGCCGCCGTGCAGCGCAGCCTGGAACAGGCCCACACGCAGTTGGCCGAGGCATTTGACCGGCAAGCGGGCGCCCGGGCGGCAATCAGCGCTGGCGCGTAAAATTAATGGCGCTAGAATCAGCGCCATTTCTACGCCCGCCTCCCTGATACGAGCCACCCATGAGCTTTGATTTCGACACGATCCACTCCCGCCTCGGCACCGGCAGCACCAAGTGGAGTCGTTACCCGCAAGACGTTCTGCCGATGTGGATTGCCGACATGGACATCGCTGCCCCACCGGCCGTGCTTCAAGCGTTGCACGAGCGACTGGGTCAGCAGATCCTCGGCTACAGCGTGGCCTGCGATGGCGTGCGCGAGGCGATCGTCGCCGACCTGTGGGCCAAGTACGCCTGGCGCGTACAGCCGGATGAGTTGCTGTTCCTGCCGGGGGTCGAGCCTGGTTTCAACATGGCGCTGCACGCATTTGTGCAGCCCGGCCAACCGGTGGTGTTGCAAACCCCCAACTATCGCCCGATCCGCCTGGCGCCCGGCCACTGGAACCTGCCGAAGATCGAAGTGCCATTTGAGCTGAGCGCCGAAGGCGAGTACCTCACGCCGTTGCCGGCAATGCGTGAAGCCCTCACCGGCGCCGGGGCGCTGCTGTTGAGCAACCCGCACAACCCGATGGGCAAGGTCTTCCCCCGTGAGGAACTGCTGGCCGTGGCCAGCGCCTGCCTGGACCAGGGTGCGCTGATCGTCTCCGATGAAATCCACGCCGAGCTGTGCTTTGACGGCCGCCGGCATATTCCCACCGCCAGCCTCAGCCCCGAGATTGCCCAGCGCACCATCACCCTGATGTCGGCGAGCAAGGCGTATAACGTCGCCGGGTTGAAGACCTGCTTCGCGGTGATCCAGAATCCCGAGATCCGCGAGCGCTTCAACCAAGCCCGCTGCGGCATGGTCGACAGCGTCAGCCCCCTGGGCCTGGAAGCCACGCGTGCGGCCTACAGCGACTGCGGCGACTGGCTGCAGGCGCTGGTGGCCTACCTGCAAGCCAACCGCGATTACCTGCTGAACGCCGTGCAAACCCGCCTGCCCGGCGTGGTCATGCATGCGCCTCAAGGCACCTACCTGGCCTGGCTGGATTGCAGCGCCCTGGGCCTGGACGACCCGCAACGGTTCTTCCTCGAACAGGCCAGGGTCGGCTTGAGCGCCGGGATTGAATTCGGCGATGACAGCCAGCAATTCGTGCGCCTGAACTTCGGCTGCCCACGGGCCATGCTGGAAGAAGGCATCGCCCGCCTGGAACGCAGCCTGCGTCACCGTTAAGGCGCAATTCACAACTTTTCGCAACGACCGCCGAACCCCTGCTGTTACTGTTTTTGCCGATTCGTCCCACCGGTAACAGCAGGAGTTCCATGGCATGACGACCCAGCCGCTCAACCGCTCGACCGACCCCAAAGCCCTTCCTCTCACACCGCCCAAGTCCGGCGCGGCGTTCCACGTGCTGCTCAAGAACAGCGCCAACAACAAGAAGGTGGAGGCCGGCGACAAAACCGCGCAAGGGCTCGCTGCCAGCAAGGAACAAGGCTATGAACTGGCCGCCAAGGACGCCGCACCGCCCACCACCCTGGGGGACTACAAGGCCATCGGCCCGGCGGACGAAGTCGGCCCCGGCCTGATCCGCTATGAAACCCAGGACGGCAAGAAAGTCATCGTCAGCGAAAAAGACAGCCCCGAG
This sequence comes from Pseudomonas sp. D8002, assembly GCF_013385695.1. Classification (NCBI taxonomy): domain Bacteria; kingdom Pseudomonadati; phylum Pseudomonadota; class Gammaproteobacteria; order Pseudomonadales; family Pseudomonadaceae; genus Pseudomonas; species Pseudomonas sp. D8002. The sequence continues at coordinate 17,164 of NZ_JACAPM010000042.1, read as the reverse complement.
CTGTTCAAGCAAGTCAGCGCCGACTTCAAGGCACTCTCCGGCGTCAACGCCAGCGAAGCCGCCGGCTACCAGCGCCTGGGCGGCGACGCCACGGCCCCGGAAAAGCTCGGCGACTACAAATCCCTCGGTCCGCCCGACGAAACCGGCCCCGGCGTGATTCGCTACGAGACCCAGGACGGCAACAAGTTCGTCATCAGCCAGCGCGACAACCCGGAGGCCTTCCAGAAAGCCAAGGAAGCCTATGAAAGCTTCACCGGCCTGGGCAGCAGCGAAGACGCCGGCTACAAGCGCGCCAGCGACAACGAAGTGTGGCCGCCCTACGCCGGCACCACCGTCGGCCCCAAGGATGAAGTGGGCCCCGGCCTGATCCGCTTTGAAAGCAATGGCCAGAAAATGGTCGTGGCCCGCGACGACAACCCCAAGCTGTTCGACTACCTGGCAGGCCTGCACGAGGTCTACACCAACCCCGACAAAAAGGCCGCCGTGGAGTCCGCGCTCAACGACGGCTCGACCCTGGCAGACGCCAATACCAAGGCGCCGGAGCTGAACGACTACAAGGGCTTCGGCTGGATCGAAGGCCAGCAAGGCAATGTGCTGACCTATGAAACCCACGACGGCACCAAGGTCGTCGTATCGGCCGACGTCAGCCCGGAACTGTTCAAGAGCGTGGCCACCGCCCAGGACACCTGGAGCAAGATCCACTCCAGTGAAGACGCCGGCTACAAGCTGGCCGGGCCGAATGACTTCCTGAAGAACACCGAGATCACCTTCGGTTCTCCCGACGAGCTGGGGGACGGCCTGATCCGCTATGAAACCAGCGAAGGCAAGGTCATCGTCTCCAAGGAACTCAGCCCGCAGCTCTACGACGAAGTGGTTGCCAAGTGGGAAGCCTGGAGCGCCGGCACCGTCGACGAGACCCGCGCCAAGTACAACCTGCCGAGCAACGATGAGCTGGACGTGCTCAACCTCGACACCGGCGTGCATGCCGACAAGGACGACGACAAATCGCCGACCCAGAGCGTCAGCGAACTGGCCACCACCGAACTGATCGACACCTACCGCGCCGGCGTCAAGGACGGCTCGATTCCCAAAGACGACCCACGGGCCAAACTGGTCCGTGCCCTGGAAGCCCAGGCCGCCTACCAGAACGGCCATGGCATCACCGGCTACGAAGAATCCAAGCGCCCGTTCAACACCACCTGGCGCGAGTTCGATGACAAGCAGACCGAGCTCACTTCCGCCGACATGCACGACATCATCGACGGCAAGGCGGTGCAGGAGCAGATCGGCGAGTTGTTCAAGGACCCGACGGTGCAGGCCGACTACAAGACCAAGATGGACGACGCCATCAGTCACCTGCCCAACAAGGACGAGATCAAGCAGAAGCTTCTCGACCTGACCAGCAACCCCGACTATGTGCTGTACCTCAAGGACCTGCAAAAACAGGGCAAGAGCCACGAAGCCCAGCAAGACCTGAGCAACACCCTGACCTCGCTGTCGCTGTTCGACCCGGAAGCCGCCACCAAGGCCGCGCAGAATATCCAGGCCGATGGCCTCACCACCGATCTCAACGAGATTCTCTCGGACCCGAGCAAGATCTCCGACGACAACAAGGAACTGGCCACCAAGGACCTGTTCGGCCTGCTCAAGGGCGTGCTCAAGGGCAACCTGCTGGACCTGCCGCGCCGCAGCCAGGAAGTGCTGGAGAAATTCCTCAACGAAGGCCTGGAGGGCAAGGAGAAATCCTCGGCCGTGACCAAGGCCCTGGAAGAGCTCGGCGACGTCTACAAGAACAGCGGCACCATCAGCGAAGCCGACGTGAAAACCGCCCTGAGCAAACCGTATATCCCGGTGGCGAATCGCGGCATGCTCGGCGAAGTGTTCAACACCCTCAACAGCAAAGGCATCCTCGGTTCGATGGGCGCCGGCGTCAGCCTGTTCTCGGGGATTTACCAACTGGTGGGCAAAGGCGGCAAGCTCGGCGAAACCCCGGCCCAACGCATGACCATCGCCAAGGACTTCCTGAGTTTTGCCGGCGGCGCCAGCCACTTCGTCAAGCTCGGTGACAAGATCGGCGAAGCCCTGGGCAAGGGCGGCCTGGTGGACTTCCTCGGCCTGGACAAGACCCTGCCGGAAATCTGGGGCAAGGAAGGGGCGGCCGGCAAAGTCATCGACTTCAGCAAACCCACCGAAATCGACTCAAAGGTCAGCAAGGAAATCGCTGCGGCCCTGGACGCGGTTCCCGACAGCCAGTACGACGGCGTGGCCAAGCTGTTTGGCGAGGGCGACAAGGCGGTAACCGAAGCCACCGAAGGCCTCGCCACTCACCTGGATGACGGCCTCAAGGCAGCCGGTGCGGCCAAGCTTGGCGCCTCCCAATCGGCGAAGATCGCCGGTTCCGTGATCAAGGTGTTGGGCCCGGCGACGGACATTGCCGGTGGTTTTGCCGACATTGTGCTCGGCGCCCTGGCGATCAAAAGCGGCGTGGACAGCAAAGACCCGTTGGCTCAGGCCGCAGGTGGCTTGCAAGTGGCGGGCGGTGCGTTCGGCGCGTCGGCCGGGGTATTGGGTGCGGCGGCGCTGTTTGGCGCGGGCACGGCGGCGGCGCTGACCGGGCCGCTGTTCCTGGTGGGAGTGGTGTTGGCGGTGGTGGGCGGGATCATCGGTTACTTCGTCGACCACAATAAAAAACAGAAGGCCACTGAGAAGGAAAACGACTGGTACCGCGACCTGGCCGGCGACGGTTTGTTGCAGGACAACTGGGCGGACAAGGTCGAATACGCCCACTACGAGATCCACCACTACCATGGCCGCGACACGCCGACCGATGACAGCCTGTTCCGCTTCCAGCAATCGGAGTGGGAGCATTTCGACTCCACACCACAAAGCGGCGGCTCGTCGAGCAACCGGCTGGATGGGGATTTGCACAAGGACTACAAGGACCCAAGCGAAACGCCCAAGGCACTGCCGGATGCTTCGGATGAGAAGCCTGGGTCCCGGCCATCGGGAGGCGGGCCTCGGCTCAACTAACTCTCCAACGGCTGTATGCAAAACAAAATGTGTGAGCGGGCTTGCTCGCGAAAGCGCTGGATCAGTCATTGTAGATGTCGACTGTCACACCGCCTTCGCGAGCAAGCCCGCTCCCACATTTGGATTGGGTTCACAACTGGACTCGGGTTTACAGCTTGGCGATCGACACTTCAGTCGACTTCACAAAGGCAATCACTTCACTGCCCACCTTCAATTCCAGGTCACGCACCGAGCGTGTGGTAATCACCGACGTCACGATCCCCGACGCGGTTTGCACGTCGATCTCGGACACCACTTCGCCGATCAGGATTTCCTTGATCACGCCTTTGAACTGGTTGCGCACGTTGATCGCTTTAATGGTCATGTCGGCTTTCCTTTGGTCTGTTGGGTCAATCCGCACGAATGCGCAGGCACTCAAAGTGCCCTATTCGTGAAACCAACAAAAGGAATATATAACTCTTTATTTATTCCATAAAAACATATGCAAGCTGTTGCACAGCCAACAGTGATTCAACAAAGTGCCCGCCTCCCCACTCCCAACCACTCCCCACGTAGCAGCTGTCGAGCCCAAGCGATACTGCGTCAGCGGTCTGTCTGACACACCGCGAACGCAGCCTCGCTTAGGCTCGACAGCTGCTACGCCAGGGTGCTGCCCTGCCCTGCAAAGACGCTGGCACAGAGACTGCATATTCCTATAACGCATGATGGAACATGCCATATGAATTTTCTGAATATAAGAAAAGCCTTCTCTTTTCCCGCCTTGTCCGGAGCTGTTCCATGAAACCCTTCTTCAATACCCTGTTGGGCGCCTGCGCCCTCGCCTTCAGCCTGCAACCCCTGGCCCATGCAGCGGAAACCGACCCTGCGCAAGTCAACCTGGACTACGCCTACTACTCCCCGGTGAGCCTGGTGCTCAAGCACTTCGGCTGGCTTGAAGAAGCGCTGCCGCAAACCAAGGTCGGCTGGGTGTTGAGCCAGGGCAGCAACCGTTCCCTGGAATACCTCAACAGCGGCGGCGTCGACTTCGCCTCGTCCGCCAGCCTTTCGGCGGTGCTCAGCCGGGCCAATGGCAGCCCGATCAAGTCGGTGTATGTGTACAGCCGCGCCGAGTGGACTGCACTGGTGGTGCGCAAGGACTCGACGTTCAACAGCGTCAGCGACCTCAAGGGCAAGAAAATCGCCGCCACCAAAGGCACCGACCCGTACCTGTTCACCCTGCGCAGCCTGCAGAAAGCCGGCCTGAGCAAGGACGACGTGGAGCTGGTGCACCTGCAACACCCGGACGGCCGTACCGCCCTGGAGAAAGGTGATGTGGACGCCTGGGCCGGTCTCGACCCGCACATGGCCGCCAGCGAAATCCAGGCGGGTTCGCGCCTGCTGTACCGCAACAAGGACTTCAACAGCTACGGCGTGGTCAGCGTGACCGACAAATACGCCAAGGAGCATCCACAGACCATCGCCAAGGTGCTCGGTGCCTATGAAAAAGCCCGCAACTGGGCGGTGAAACACCCCGACGAATTCGCCAAGCTGCTGGCCGACGAATCCGGCCTGCCGCTGGACGTGGCCAAGCTGCAATTGTCGCGTACCGACCTTAGCAGCCCATTGCTCACTGCCCAGGACGTGGTGTCGTCCAAGGCGGCCGCGCCGATCCTGGTGTCGGAAGAACTGGTGCGCCGTGGGGTGAATGTGGATCAGGTGATCGACCAGTTGATCGACCCAAGCTTTGGCCAGGCTTTGCCTCGTCCATAAGGGGAGCGTCATGAGCAGCAAAAGCGAAACCCTGCCCGTCGCACTCGCGCCAACGCTCACCGTGCAGCGCAGCGCCTGGCCGCGGCGGCTCAAGGGCCTGGCGTTGCCGGTGTTGATCCTGGTGATCCTTGAAGTGGTGGTGCGCATCGGCTGGCTGCCGTCCTACCAGATGCCGGCGCCCAGCGAGATCGCCGTGACCCTCACCGACCTCGCCGAAGGCGCGCTGTGGAAACACATCAGCGCCAGCCTGTTGCGGGTGCTGCTGGGGTTCTCCATCGGCGCCGGCCTGGCCCTGGTGTTTGCCGCCTGGGTCGGCTTGAGCCGCGAGGCCGAGGCGTACCTGGAACCAACCTTCGCCGGCCTGCGCTCGATCCCGAGCCTGGCCTGGGTGCCGCTGTTGCTGCTGTGGCTGGGCATTGATGAGACCTCGAAGATCGTGCTGATTGCCATCGGCGCGTTCTTCCCGGTGTACCTCAATGGCGTCGCGGCCATTCGCGACATCGACCGCAAGCTGGTGGAAGTCGGGCAGATGTATGGCTTCAGCCGCACGCGCCTGGTGCGTCGCATCCTGTTGCCTGCCGCCCTGCCCGGCCTGTTCACCGGCTTGCGCAGCGGCCTGAGCCTGGCGTGGATGTTCCTGGTGGCGGCCGAGTTGATCGCCGCGACCAAGGGCCTGGGTTACCTGCTCAGCGATGGCCGGGAAACCTCACGGCCTGACATTGTGCTGGCGGCGATCATCGTGCTGGCGCTGCTGGGCAAGATCAGCGACGGCCTGTTGGCGGCCCTGGAAAAACGCTGCCTGGCCTGGCGCGACACCTTCAACGGCCAAGGCCCGGAGAATTGAGCATGAGTGAAGCGCTACTGGACATTCGCGTCGAGCGGAAAAACTTCGGCGCGACGACGGTGCTGACCAACGTCCATTTGGCCTTGCAGCCGCGGGAAGCCGTCAGTTTGCTGGGCCCCAGTGGCTGCGGCAAAAGCACCTTGCTGCGGATCGTCGCCGGGCTGGAAAAGGACTATCAGGGGGAACTGTTGCAAGGTGGTGGTGAGGTCGCGTTTGTGTTCCAGGAGCCACGCCTGATGCCGTGGCTGACGGTGGAGCAAAACATTGGTTTCAGCGATGACGATGGCTATGACAAGGCCTGGGTCGCGCAGTTGATCGATGAGGTGGGGCTTACGGGTTTTGGCCAGGCGTTGCCCAAGGCGTTGTCTGGCGGGATGGCGCAACGGGTGGCGATTGCTCGCGGGCTGTATTCACGGCCGCAGGTGCTGTTGCTGGACGAACCGTTCAGCGCGGTGGATGCGTTTACCCGCATGAAGCTGCAGGACCTGCTGCTGCAATTGGCCGAGCACCACGGGATCGCCCTGCTGCTGGTGACTCACGATGTGGACGAGGCGCTGTACCTGAGTGACCGGGTGTTGGTGATGGATAACCGGCCGAGCAGTATTCGCCAGGAGCTGGCGGTGGAGTTGGTGCATCCGCGGGATCGGCGGGATCCGCTGTTGGCGCGGCTCAAGGCACTGGCGTTGACTGAGCTGCAGCGGGCGCATGTGATCTGAAAGGCACGTGTTGAGTCCGCCCAAAATCAAAAGCTGAAGCGGGCACGGTTCAAATGTGGGAGCGGGCTTGCTCGCGAAGGTCGTTAAAGATGACGCGGGCATCCTGATTCAACGCGGCGCTCTCAGGTTCTTCGCGAGCAAGCCCGCTCCCACAAGGATCGCATCAAGCAGCCGATTTACGCGGCGTCAACGTCACCCAATACTGCGTACGGGACTGCACTTGCAGCGGCATCGTCGACGCCAGCAACGCAAGAATTCGATTGGTATCAGCCAACTGAAAACTCCCAGTGACCCGCAGCGCTTCAAGGCTCGGGTCCCAGCGCAGCACACCCGGCCGATACCGCTCCAGCTCCCGCAAAAAATCACCCAACAGCTGGTTCTGCGCAGTCAGCACACCGTCGCGCCAACCCAATTGCAACACATCAAACCCCACCGCAGCGCCCATCCCCGACGCCTGCAACCGTGCCTGCTGCCCCCCCTGTAATGTCGCCACTTGCCCACGCAGGTCCTGCACCTGCACCGCGCCCTTCAACACCGACACCAAACACCCGGAAGACAACTGCCGCACACACACTTCAGCCTGGCTGACGATCACCTGGCCATAACGCGTCTGCACCGTCAGCGCACCAGCCCCCGGCACCGTCAACGCCATCTCCCCTTCCACCAGCGTCACACGGCGCCGGGCCGTATCCACGTCCACCGCGCTCGCGGTATTCAGTTGCAGGCTGCTGCCATCCAACAGCGGCACTCGCTTGCGTTCGCCAGTGGCGGTGTGCAGGTCGGCGCGCCACACGTCGATAGGCAATTGCCGGCTGAGCAACCACGCGGTTGGCAACAACGCGGCGACGCCCAAGGCACGCTTGAGTACTGCACGCCGTCCCGGTTGCGGACGATCGAGGCTGGCCATGGCCAACGCTGGCGGCAAGTCGGTAAACCGTTGGCGCAGCGATTGGGCTTTTTGCCAGATCTGCTCATGCTGGGGATGGCTGTCACGCCACTGCTGCAGGCGGGCGTGATCACGTTCGGTGGCGCTGCCGGATTCCAGCAACGCCAGCCACTGCGCCGCCGCCCGGGCGAGATCCGGCGCAGCACGGCTCACAGTTCCACCAGCAGGCAATGCTCGTAAGCCTGGGCCATGTAGCGCTTGACCGTACGCTCGGACACCTTGAGCCGCTCGGCAATCTCCCGATAGCCGAGTCCTTCCAGCTGGCTCCAGAGAAACGCGCGGCGCACCACCGCCGGCAAACCGTCGAGCAATTCATCCAGGGCTTGCAGGGTTTCCAGCAGCAACCAGCGTTGCTCCGGCGACGGCACGCAAGCCTCCGGCAACTGCATCAACGCATTGAGATACGCCTGTTCCAGACTGCGCCGCTGGTGAAAATTCACCAGCAAGCGCTTGCCCACCGTCACCAGATAGGCCCGGGGCTCCTGCAATTGCGCAATCGGCTGCGCGCTGGCCAGCACCCGCAGGAACGTGTCCTGGCTCAGGTCGGCCGCATCCCAGGCGTTGCCCAAGCGGCGCCGCAGCCAGCTTTCGAGCCAGCTGCGGTGGTCGCGATACAACGTGTGAAGGCTGGGTTCAGCGAGGTGCGTCGGCACTACAGCATCATTCATGGCAAGTAACCTGCGCGGCGCGAGCCAGTCTCAAATGAGATTCATTCTATTTAATAACCCGCCGGCATACCACGTTCTTTTGCACACGATGTTTAAAGCATTGCGGCCTTTTGCCTGAGCATGTCGATAAACAACCCCAACTCGCGGCTCACCGGGTCGCCCTTGCGCAGCAGCATCCCGAACGGTGCCAGTTGCACCTCCAGCACCACCGGCAAGGCCACCACGAGGCCCATTTTCAAGTAATCCCGCAGGGCGCTTTCCGAGAGCACCATGATCGCGTCGGTGAGTTGAATCAGTTGCTGCATGGAATACACCGAACTGCACTCGATAATGTCCGCCGGCTGCGGCAAGGCCAGGTGTTGCAATGCTTCATCAAAACCAATGCGCGCCGGGCTGGTTTGCGGTTGCAGGATCCACGGCCAGTCACTGACCAGTTCCGCCAGCGGCAGATGCTCGCGCTGGGCCAGGGGGTGGCCAGCGTGCACCACCACCAGCATGCGTTCGTTGCCCAGGGGCTCAAAGGTGTAATGCTCACTGTCGGTGGCGGCGTTGCGCCGGGCGATGGCCAGGTCGATGCGGCCTTGCTCCAGCAACTGGATCACCTGGTCGCTGGTATCGCCCATGATGCGAATGCGCATCTGCGGGTTGAGGGTTTTGATCTGCGCAATGGAGTCCATCACAAGGTCCGGCGCCGCGCCCATGATGGTGCCGATCGACAAATACCCGTAGCCGCCCTGCTGGCGCATCATCAGTTCCTCGGCGCAGCGGTCGAGGCCACTCAGCGCCGACTCGGCAAAGCGGATCAATTCCTTGCCCAGTGCCGTCGGGCGCATGCCCCGGGGCAGGCGCTCGAACAGGTCACAGGCAAACATATCCTCGATCTCGCGCAACATGCGCGTCGCCGCCGGCTGCGACATGTTCAGGCTTTGGGACGCACGGTGCAGGTTCTGGCTGGAACTCAAGGCCACCAGCATATGCAGATGCTTGTAGCGCAGGCGGTTGAACAGGCTGCGGGAGATTGCGGGACTACTCATTTCTTTCCTTGTTATCGATACCCTGAGGTTATCAGTTGTAAGCGAGATTCGATTTGTAGCGTATAGATGGAGCGCCGTACAGTCCTTCCCATAAGAACAAAACAACTGGACTGAACAATGAAGACCCTGCCTGCGTCCTTGCTCGCCAAGATTTCCTGGCGGCTGCTGCCCTTTCTGCTGTTGATGTACATCATGGCCTTCCTCGACCGCGCCAACGTCGGGTTCGCCAAGCAAGCCTTCCAGGCCGACACCGGCCTCAGTGATGCCGCCTTCGCCTTTGGCGCCGGGGTGTTTTTTGTCGGCTATGCGCTGCTTGAAGTGCCGAGCAACCTGATCATGCATCGCGTCGGTGCCCGCCTGTGGATGTGCCGGATCATGGTCAGTTGGGGCCTGGTGTCCGCCGCCATGATGTTTGCCCATAACGAAACCAGCTTCTACCTGTTGCGCTTCCTGCTGGGCGTGGCCGAAGCCGGATTTTTCCCCGGGGTGATTCTCTACCTCACCTACTGGTTCCCCTCTGCCGTGCGCGGCAAGGCCATGGGTTTCTTTTACTTTGGCGCGCCCCTGGCCTTCATCTTCGGCAGCCCGCTCTCGGGCCTGTTGTTGGAGCTGGACGGGTTCTCTGGGCTGCACGGCTGGCAATGGCTGTTCGCGGTGGAAGGCCTGATGGCCACCGCGGTTGGCATCTGGGCCTACTGGTACCTGGACAACCGCCCCGCCGATGCCAAATGGCTGAGCGTTGCAGAGCGCCGCCAGATCCAGGACCTGCTCGACCGCGAAGACCAGCACAAAACCTCTCACGGCCGTAGCCTGCTCACTGTGCTGTGCCAGCCCAGCGTGCTGTACCTGTGCCTGGTGTACATGCTGATCCAGGCCAGCGTTTACGGCGTGGTGTTCTACTTGCCAACCCAGGTCGGTGGGCTGCTGGGGACCAGGGTCGGCTTGATGGTGGGCCTGGTCTCGGCGATTCCCTGGGTCTGCGCGCTGTTCGCCGCGTGGTGGATTCCCGGCTACTCCGACCGCACCGGTGAACGCCGCAAAGCCGCGTCCCTGACCCTGTTGATGGCCGCCGCCGGGATCGCCTGCTCGGTGACCTTTGCCAACCCGCTGCTGGGCATGCTCGCCCTGTGCTTTGCCGCCTCGGGCTTTATCGCCGTGCAACCGGTGTTCTGGACCTTCCCGTCCAGCTACCTGGCCGGCAGCGCAGCGGCCGCCAGCATCGCCCTGATCAACTCCTTCGGCGCCCTCGGCGGTTTTATCGCCCCGGTGCTGAAGAACTGGGCAGAAACCGCCTTTCACTCCCCTGCGGCCGGCCTTTACCTGCTGTCCGCCACCACTGTAGTCGCAGCCTTGCTGGTACTCGGTATCCATTCCCCAGGCCATAAAGCGACGAACACGCCGGCCACTGTTTAATCAAGGAGTCACACCATGGGCAATCTCACAATCAAGCACGTGCGCGCCTTTGTGCTGCGCGGCGGCGGCGCGGACTACCACGACCAGGCAGACGGCCACTGGATCGACGATCACATCAGCACCCCCATGAGCAAATACCCCGAGTACCGCCAGAGTCGCCGCAGTTTCGGGATCAACGTACTCGGCACGCTCGTGGTCGAAATCGAGGCCAGCAACGGCACCGTCGGGTTCGCCGTGACCACCGGTGGCGAGCCCGCCGCCTATATCGTCGAGAAGCACCTGGCGCGCTTCCTGGAAGGCGCCCGCGTCACCGATATCGAAAAAATCTGGGACCAGATGTACCAGTCCACCCTGTACTACGGCCGCAAGGGCCTGGTGATCAACACGATCTCCGGTGTCGACCTGGCGCTGTGGGACCTGCTCGGCAAGATCCGCCAGGAACCGGTGCACCAGTTGCTCGGCGGCGCGGTGCGTGACGAATTGCAGTTCTACGCCACCGGCGCCCGCCCCGACCTCGCACAGAAGATGGGCTTTATCGGCGGCAAGATGCCCCTGCACTACAGCCCATCGGAAGGCGAAGAAGGCCTGCGCAAAAACCTCGAGGAACTGGCAACCATGCGCGAACGGGTCGGCCCGGACTTCTGGCTGATGCTCGACTGCTGGATGAGCCTGGACCTGAACTACGCCACCAAACTGGCAACCGGCGCCCATGAATACGGCCTGAAATGGATCGAAGAAGCGCTGTCGCCCGACGACTACTGGGGCTATGCCGCGCTGCGCAACAACGTGCCCAAAGGCATGTTGGTTACCACCGGCGAACACGAAGCCACCCGCTGGGGCTTTCGCATGCTGTTGGAGATGGGGTGCTGCGACATTATCCAGCCAGATGTGGGCTGGTGCGGCGGCCTCACCGAGCTGGTGAAAATCTCCGCCTTGGCCGATGCCCACAATGCGTTGGTGGTGCCCCACGGCTCGTCGGTCTACAGCTACCACTTTGTTGCGACCCGCCATAACAGCCCGTTCGCCGAGTTCCTGATGATGGCGCCCAAGGCAGACGAAGTGGTGCCGATGTTCCACCCGCAACTGCTCGGTGAACCCGTGCCGGTGAATGGCCGCATGCGCCTGTCGGTGCTCGACAAACCCGGGTTTGGCGTGGACCTCAACCCCGATTGCCAATTGCATCGCCCGTACAACCGCTGAGGACTCCTGCCATGAACATGCCCCACAACGCTTTCAAGGCCGCGCTGCGTAAAGACGCCGCGCAATACGGGATCTGGGCCGGCTTCGCCACCGCCTATGCCGCCGAGATCGTCGCCAGCACCGGTTATGACTGGATGCTGATTGACGGCGAACACGCCCCCAACACAGTGCCCAGCGTGCTCAACCAGCTCCAGGCCGTGGCTCCCTACACCACCGCCCCGGTGGTACGCGCGGTAAGCAGCGACGCCAACCTGATCAAGCAACTGCTGGACGTCGGCGCCCAGACGCTGATGATCCCGATGGTCGAAACCGCCGAGCAAGCCAAGGCCCTGGTGCGTGCGATGCGTTATCCGCCCCACGGTATTCGTGGCGTTGGTGGCGGCTTGACCCGCGCCACCCGCTGGGACAGCGTGTCGGATTACCTCAACACCGCCCATGAACAGCTGTGCCTGATCGTGCAGGTGGAGTCGCGCCTGGGCGTTGAAAACGTCGCGGCGATTGCGGCGGTGGAAGGCGTGGACGCGGTGTTTATCGGCCCCGCCGACCTGTCCATCGGCCTCGGTCACCCCGGCAATCCCGGGCACCCCGAGGTACAGGAGCGCATCCAGTACGCAGTCAATGCCACGCTGGCGGCCGGCAAGGCCTGCGGCATTCTCGCGCCCAACGAAGACGACGCCCGCCGCTATCAAGCCTGGGGCTGCCAGTTCATTGCGGTGGCCATCGACATCAGCCTGCTGCGCCAGGGTGCCATGTCGACCCTGGCCCGCTATCGCCCAGCCGCCGACGCCAAGGCGCCGTCACGTACCTACTGAGGAGCCAAGCATGTCATCCGTACCGGTCTACCAGAACTTCATCAACGGCCGCTTTACCCCGAGCGATGCCCACCTGGATGTGTTGAACCCGGCTACCGGCGTCCTGCTGTCGAAGGTCCCGGCGTCCACCTCCGAAGACATCGACCAAGCCTTGGCTGCCGCACGTCATGCGCAAAAAGACTGGGCGCGCAAACCGGCGATCGAACGTGCCGGGCACTTGCGCCGCATCGCCGCCAAGCTGCGGGAAAACGTCGCCCACCTGGCGCGCACCATTACCCTGGAGCAAGGCAAGGTCAGCGGCCTGGCGGAAGTGGAAGTCAACTTCACCGCCGACTACCTCGACTACATGGCCGAGTGGGCGCGCCGCATTGAAGGCGAGATCATCACCAGCGACCGCCCCAATGAAAATATCTTCCTGTTCCGCAAACCCCTGGGTGTGGTGGCCGGCATCCTGCCGTGGAACTTCCCGTTCTTTTTGATCGCCCGCAAGATGGCCCCGGCGTTGCTCACCGGCAACACCATCGTGATCAAACCCAGCGAAGAAACGCCGAACAACTGCTTCGAGTTCGCCAAACTGGTGGCCGAGACCGACCTGCCGGCCGGGGTATTCAATGTGGTCTGCGGCGATGGCCGCGTCGGTGGCGCCCTCACCGCCCATAAGGGCGTGGACATGATCAGCTTCACCGGCAGCGTCGCCACCGGCTCGCGGATCATGGCTGCCGCCGCCCCCCATATCACCAAGCTCAACCTCGAGCTGGGTGGCAAGGCACCTGCCATCGTCCTCGCCGATGCCGACCTGGACCTCGCGGTAAACGCCATTCGCGACTCGCGGATCATCAACAGCGGCCAGGTGTGCAACTGCGCCGAACGGGTGTACGTGGAGCGCAAGGTGGCCGACCAGTTTATCGAGCGCATCAGCGCCGCGATGGCCGCCACCCGCTACGGCGACCCCATCGCCCAGGCCGATGTGGAGATGGGCCCGCTGATCAACCGCCAGGGCCTGGACAGCGTCAATCGCAAGGTGCGCACCGCGCTGGGCCAGGGTGCATCGCTGGTCACCGGTGGACAGATCGCCGACCTGGGCCAGGGCTTTCACTTCCAGCCGACGGTATTGGCCGGTTGCCACGCCGACATGGAAATCATGCGCGAAGAAATTTTTGGCCCGGTGCTGCCGATCCAGATTGTCGACGACCTGGATGAAGCCATCGCCATGGCCAACGACTGCGACTACGGCCTGACCTCTTCGATCTACACCCGCGACCTGGGCAAGGCGATGCAGGCGGTGCGCGAATTGTCATTCGGCGAGACCTACGTCAACCGCGAGAACTTCGAGGCGATGCAAGGCTTTCATGCCGGCGTGCGTAAATCCGGGATCGGCGGCGCCGATGGCAAGCACGGCCTGTACGAGTACACCCACACCCATGCGGTGTACTTGCAGAGCTGAAGTGGTGCAACGGGCCTTGGCGCGGTAGCGTGCGGGCCCTTCCCCATCCATTGTTCCGAAGGATTGCGCTATGCCCCTTACCCCTTACAGCGGGCCGATCATCGACAGCCATTTGCACCTGTTCGACCCGCGCCGCCCCCAGGGTATTCCCTGGCCCGAGCCGGGAAACACGCTGTATGCCGCACATTTGCCGGCGGATTATTGGCCGCTGGCGGGCGAACATAACGTGATCGGCGCGATTGCCGTGGAAGCCAGCCCGTGGCGCGACGACAACCGCTGGTTGCTGGAGACCCTGCGCAGCGACCTGCGCATGCTCGGTTTCGTCGGCAACCTAGACCCGCTGCACGGCGACTTTGCGGCAGACCTCGATGCCTTGGCCCATGAACCGCTGTTCCTCGGTTTGCGCTACGGCAACCTGTGGGACCGCGATTTGCCAGACGACCAGAAGCGCCCCGGCTTTATCGAAGGCCTGCGCCGCCTCGCCGAATACGGGCGTGGCCTGGACAGCGCCAACCCCAATCCGCGCTTGATCAAAGGGCTGCTGCATTTGAGCGATGCCTTGCCCGAGCTGCGCATCATCGTCGATCACCTGCCCAATGCCAGCGTGCCCGCCGGCGAAGAATCCGCGTATCACGCCGACCTGATGCGCCTGGCAGAGCGGCCGAATGTATTTGCCAAACTGGCGGAAATCCCCCAGGTCGGCCCGCAGGGTCTGATCCTTGACCCGGCGTTCTACAACGACCGCCTGGCCGTGCTGTGGGAAGCCTTTGGCGAAGACCGTTGCTTCTTCGGCAGCGACTGGCCCAACAGCGATCACCTGGCCAGTTTCGCCACCACCCTGGGCCTGGTGAAAGCCTGCATGGCGGGCAAATCCGAGGACGTACAGGGCAAGTTCTTCCTGCACAACGCGGTGCGCATCTACAGTCCTACGCCACCCCACGGAGGCAACTAATGCAGACCCGAGCCTTTCGCATGAACCTCAACCCCGGTCAGCACGCCGAGTACCGTCGACGCCACGATGAGATCTGGCCCGAACTGGCCCAGGCCCTGCGTGATGCCGGCGTGGTGGACTACCGGATCTTCCTCGACGAGGCCAGCAACGCCTTGTTCGCCGTGATGACCCACGAAGAGCGGCACGGGCTCGACGCACTGCCGGGCACCGCGCTGATGCAACGGTGGTGGCAGTACATGCAAGACATCATGCCCAGCCAGCCGGACGCCTCGCCCGTCAGCGTGGATTTGATCCCGATGTTCAGCCTTACCCCAGGCTGAAACAGCGCGCTACCACAACAATAAAAAAGGATTCGACTACGTGGAAATCATTCTCTTCGGTGTGATTCTGCACTTCATCGGCGGCTTCGCCTCCGGCAGCTTCTACATCCCCTACAAGAAAGTCCGCGGCTGGGCCTGGGAAAGCTACTGGATCACCGGCGGCCTGGTGTCATGGCTGATCGTGCCGCTGATTGCCGCGCAACTGACCGTGCCCGGCTGGGCCGACATCCTGCGCCAGGCCGACAGCAGCACCTTGCTCTGGACCTACCTGTTCGGCGTGCTCTGGGGCATCGGCGGGCTGACCTTCGGCCTGACCATGCGCTACCTCGGGCTGTCCCTGGGCATGTCGCTGGTACTGGGCCTGACCTCGGCCCTTGGCGCCTTGATGCCGGCGCTGTATCGCGACCTGTTCACCGACGCCACCGAAGGCACCCTGACCTCAATGCTCGCCTCCCAGGGCGGGCATTGGGTGCTGTGGGGCGTGGCGGTATCGCTGGTGGGCATCGCCGTGTGCGGCAAGGCCGGGCTGATCAAGGAACGAGAAGTGCCGGAAGCGGTGAAATTCGCCAGCATCAGCGAGTTCTCGGTGGCCAAGGGCATGCTGGTTGCGGTGATCTCCGGGGTGCTGAGCGCGTGCTTCAGCTACGGTATTTCAGCCGGGCGCCCACTGGCTGCCGCGGCTGTCGAGCATGGCGCCAACAGCCTGTTCCAGAACAACGTGACCTTCATGGTGATCATGTGGGGTGGCCTGACCACCAACGGCCTCTGGTGCCTGTGGCTGAACTGGCGCAACCGCACGTTCCACAACTACACCGACCGCAGCACTCCGCTGCTTGGCAACTACCTGTTGGTGGCGTGTGCCGGCACCCTGTGGTTCCTGCAGTTTTTCTTCTACGGCATGGGCGAAAGCCGCCTGCAGAACGACGCCAGTTCGTGGGTGTTGCACATGTCTTTCATCATCATCGTATCCAACTGCTGGGGCCTGTATTTCCGCGAATGGCAGGGCACCAGCGCCACCAACAAAGGCGTATTGGCCGCGGGTATCGCGGTGATTCTCGGTGCCATTGCCATGGTCGGTTACGGCAACTATCTCGGCTGAGGCCGCTTTTTTTCAGGAGTTCACTTATGTTACTTGCAGACAAAACCGTGATTATTACTGGCGCCTCCCGTGGAATCGGCCGCGCCGCCGCCAGGGAATGTGCACGCCAGGGTGCCCGTGTGGTCATCGGCCACAGTGGTAGCGGCCAAGGCACTGAAGCGGCGTTTTCGTTGATCGAGGAAATCAAGGCGTTCGGCGGCCAAGCGGTGGAGGTGGGCGGCGATGCGGCTGATCCGGACACCGGCGACAAACTGGTGGCCGGCGCGCTCAAGGCATTCGGCAGTGTGGATGTGTTCGTCAACAACGCCGGGATTTGTCCGTTCCACTCGTTTCTCGAGATGCCGCGTGAGGTGTACCTGAAGACGGTCAACACCAACCTCAACGGCGCCTACTTCGCCGTGCAAGCGGCGGCAAACCAGATGAAAAACCAGGGCAAGGGCGGCGCGATCATCGCCGTCAGTTCCATCAGTGCGCTGGTGGGTGGCGGGATGCAGACGCACTACACGCCGACCAAGGCCGGGCTGCACTCGTTGATGCAGTCCTGTGCGATTGCGTTGGGGCCGTATGGTATTCGCTGCAACTCGGTGCTGCCGGGAACGATTGCCACCGATATCAACAAGGAAGACTTGGCCGACGAGGAGAAGCTGACGTACATGACTTCGCGCACGCCGTTGGGGCGCCTGGGTGAACCCGACGACGTCGCGGGGCCCATCGTGTTCCTCGCCTCGGACATGGCGCGGTATGTGACCGGAGCTTCGCTGTTGGTAGACGGGGGATTGTTTGTCAACTTGCAGTAGCGTTGGGAAGCGGGCCGCCGCGACGGGGCGTCCCTGCCCCGTGCTACCTGCGTTCGGCCAGCGTGGTTTAACGGGGCGCCTAAGATCAAGATCAAAAACAGATCAAGAGCACAGCGGCCTGAAAGCCGACTTGAGTGTTG
>NZ_JACAPM010000041.1:28740-36593 GCF_013385695.1 Pseudomonas sp. D8002 | reverse complement strand
CGTCGCGGCGGCCCGCGGAACCGGGCCGGAGTGCGGGCATGCCGAGCCTAGGCGAGGCACCGAGTGGTGGGGCAAAGACCTTTTGGTTACTTTTGGGGCGTTTGCCAAAAGTGACCCGCTGTAAGAGCGGAACCATAGGTGGCCGTTACCGCAGCAACGGATATGCCCCCCATCCAAACCCCAAATCACCGCGGCACCGCCCGAATCACCGCCCTAACCCCCTGCCCCCCGGGAATCGCCTTATCCACCGAAGGCAACTGCGGCGCCTGCACATCCGGCATCGCCCAACTATGCTCCGGCTGCAACCCACCCTGGGCCCTGCGCATAAACTCATAGCGATTCAGCGTAATACTGCGCCCCGCCCCGCCGTCACGAATAATGTAAGGCCGCAAAAACACCATCAAATTAGTCTTCGTCACACTGCGCTTTTCATTCCTGAACAACGCCCCCAACCCCGGAATATCCGACAACCAGGGCACCGCGTCATTGCTCTGGCTATACCCATCCTGCAACAGCCCGCCAAGTACCATGATCTGCCCGTCATCCAGCAAAATACTCGTATCAATCGCCCGCTTGTTCGTCACCGTCCCGGCATCCACCGAAGCCCGCGTGTCGACGCTGCTGACCTCCTGATAAATATCCAGCTTCACCGTCCCCCCCTCGGAAATCTGCGGCCGCACGTTCAGCTTCAGCCCCACTTCCTCCCGCTGTACCGTCTGGAACGGGTTATTGCTGGTCCCGCCGCCACCGGTCACATAACTGCCCGTGACGAAAGGAATCGTCTGCCCCACAAAAATACTCGCCGCCTCGTTATCCAGGGTCAGCAGGTTCGGCGTCGACAACACATTAGTCCCGCCCTTGCTCTTCAACGCCCGGGCCAACACCTTGAGGTCCAGCACCTTGCCAATCCCCGGAATGTCCACCGAGCCGTTCACCAGCCCGATGTTCAAACCCTTGGGCAACACATCAATGCTGGTCTTGCTGGTGGGGGTTCCATTCAAGCCGCTGCCCCCCAGGTTCACCCCGCCAAAGCCCCCCTTCCCGCCCAGGTTGCCCGCCTGCCACTGCACCCCGAACTCGCTGGCATCGTCCTCACCCACTTCGACGATCAAACTCTCGATCACCACCTGGGCGCGACGCTGGTCGAGCATGTCGATCACCTCCCGCAGGTTGCGATACAGCGGGTCCGGCGCGGAGATCAGCAAGGTGTTGGTGGTGGCATCCGCCTGGATGGTCACACCACCCGCGCTGAACGCGGTGTTCTGGTCGCTGGAGGACGAAGCACCAGCGGCACTGGTGTCTTGCCCGTAACCGCTGGGCTGGGCAGTGCCGCTGCCGGTGGGAGTGCCACTGCTGTTCTGGGTACTGCCCTGGCCACCCTGGGTGTTGCCGCCCATGCTGCTCAACTTGCCACGGGCATTATCACTGGTACCGGAGTCGCTCTCGCCGGTCAGCAAGCCCCGCAGCGACTGCGCCAACTTGCCGGCCTGGGCGTTGCGCAGGTACACCACGTGCATATTGCTCGGGTTGCTCTGGGCGTTGTCGAGCTTGTAGATCAGGTTGCGCGCCAGTTCCGTGCGCTCCGGGCTGCCGGCGCGGATGATGATGGAGTTGGAGCGCGGGTCGCCGATCACGTTGATCTTCTGGGTCTGGTCGGCGCCCTGGGTTTCGAGGAGCTCCGAGACCATGGCGGCGATGTCCACGGCGATGCCGTTCTGCACCTTCACCACGTCGGTGTCGATGGCGCTCGGGGTGTCGATGCCGTCGATGATCTGTGCCACCCGCGCCAGGTTTTCCGCGTAGTCGGTGATCACGATGCTGTTGTTGCCGGGGTAGGCGTTGATCGGGTTGTTCGGCGACACGATCGGGCGCAGTACCGGGATCAGGTTCACCGCGTTTTCGTATTGCAGGCGGAAGGTGCGGGTCTGCATGCCCTGCCCGCCCGGGTTGGCGCCGCTGTAGATCGGCCCGCCCAGCAGCTTGGCGTCCGCCTCAGGCACCACCTGGGCCACGCCGCCTACGTCGACCACGCTGAAGCCCTGCATGCGCAGCGCCGCCAGCAGCATGTCGTAGGCCTGGTGCGCCGGTACCTGGCCTTCGCTGACCAACGTGAGGTTGCCTTTGACACGCGGGTCAACCAGGAATTGCTGGCCGGTGGCGCGGGACAAGGCGCGCACCACCGCCTGGATATCGGCGTCGACGAAGTTCAGTTG
The DNA here is from genome assembly GCF_013385695.1 of Pseudomonas sp. D8002. Lineage (NCBI taxonomy): Bacteria > Pseudomonadati > Pseudomonadota > Gammaproteobacteria > Pseudomonadales > Pseudomonadaceae > Pseudomonas > Pseudomonas sp. D8002. Next base: position 34,380 of record NZ_JACAPM010000041.1, on the reverse strand, counting down.
TACCGGTTGATCACCCAGCGGGTTGCGCGCCCTGGCCGGTGCGGTGCCATGGCTGCGGGCGCTGTTGGTCACCGGGTGTTGCACCCGGGGTGGCGGCACGGTTTCGCGCTGGCGGTCCAGTGGTGTGTCGCCGCTGCGCCGGGTGTCGGCCAGGGGTTGGCCGAGTTCGCTGTCCACCAGCAACGGCGCGGAGGATTGGGGGTTGCTGCACGCTCCCAGCGCCAACAAGAGCAAAGGGGCGACCTTGCGATAAGGCGCAGCGTTGGGCAATGACCACTTCATGAAGCTTCCTTAGCGCCAGGCGCCTGATCCATGCGAACGGTCCCGGACAAGGTGCCGGCCGAGTTTGAAGGGGTGGCCTCGCCTGCGCGTTGCAGGCGGGCCGCAGAGACTTCCAGGGAGAACGGCCGGGGGTTGGCCAGCAGCCAGTCGATCACCGCGTCCGCCGGGGCGTCGTCGAAGGTCAGGCGCCAGCTGCCGGTGTCCTGCGGCTGCAATTGATAGCGGCCCTGCAGCCCGGCGTTGTCGAGGGACTGGTGCAAGGCGGTTTCCAGGTCACTGCTGCGCGGGGCTGGGGCGACGCCTTGCAGCAGCACCTGCAAGGCCTCGGCCTGGCTGCGCAGTTTCGGAGTTTCGGCTTGCCAGTAGTCGATTTTCTTCAGCGGTGGCTGGATCAACAGCAACCAGGTCAGCAGGCCCGCCAGCACCAGGCCGGCACCTGCCAACAGACGTTTTTCACGCATGGCCAGGCCGTTCCAGAACACCTGGGCCTGGCTGCGCAGAAGCTGCCAACGCTTATTCATCTTCGGCCTCATCGTCTGCATCGGCTTCAACGCGCTCGGTAAGCGGGCCGACTGTCCAGCCCTGGTCGTCGCGACTGGCGCTGAACCCGGCCTGGGCCAGCAGCGCCTGCGCGTCAGCGGCCAGCGCCGGGGTCCGGGCGTCCGGCAGCAGGCTCAGCTGCAGGCGGCCTTGCTCGTAGCTCAAGCTCTCGACGCTGCCCGCCATGGACGGCAGGCTGCTGCCCGCCAGCGCCAGCAAGCCGGTAAAGCGCTGCCCAGGTTCGGCCGCCGCGCCGCTCTGGCGTGCGGCCAGTTGCTGACGGGCTTGTTGCAGCGCGTTGAGAATCACCGGCAGTTCGGGGAAGGCCTGGCGTACTTGCTGGCTCATCTGCGCCTTGAGGCGTTGGCCTTCGTCGACCTGGCGGGCGGCGTAGAGGTTCAGGCCCAGGGCCCAGATGGCGACCGCCAGCGCCGTGCAGGCCGCCGCCCTGCCCCAGCCACCGGTTGCCGCCTGCTGGAGCCGACCGTGCAAACCCCAGCCCGGCGCGGTACCGCTCCAACGGGCATCGTCGGCCACATGGAGCACATCGACACCGGTGGCGAGCAGATCATCCAGCGCGGGCTGTCCCAACGGATGCACCGCACCCTGCTGGACACTGAGGCGCAGCAGCAAATGCCCGTCGCTGAATGCCGCGCTCGGTTGCCCGCTGACTGGCAACGCATACGGCGCCGGGTACAGCCCACGCACTTTGATTTGCAGCTGGGTCGTTATCCGGCCCAGGTGCTCAAGGCTGCTTTTGGGCAGCCAGCCGACCTGCACCAGGCCGCTGCTGTCCCGTGGACCGTGGGCCACATGCATCAATTCCAGCGGGCCGAGGATCAATGCCTGGGCCGCACAGGTCACTGCATCGTCGACCTTGGCGGAGGGCAATTGCGGCAGCTCCAGGCTGGTCAGCAAGCTGTCCCGTGGATGCAGAAAACACTCCGCCTGGGTATTCGCCCATTGCGCCAGGCGGCCCTCGCCCTGCTGGCTGACCTGCCCGGCGCGGTCCAGCCAGGCGAACTGCACCTGGCTCTCGGTGGTGAGTTCATCCAGCGGCGGCAAGCCGATGCGCAAACGCTTCATACGCCCACCCGCGACCAGATCACCTGAGGCTGACGGTCTTCCGGGCGATACAGCAACGCCTCCAGCGTGACCCGACGCTGCTCGCGGCGCGCCTGGCCGTGCACGCGAAACCACTCGCTGGTGATCCCCACCTGCACCGTGTCCACCGCGACTTGTGGCATGCGCAACCGGTTGACGAAATCCCCGCGATTGACAAACCAGCGCCCGCCGTCGCGCTCGGCCACCAGTGCCTGAGCCTGGGACAGGCTGAGCCCCGGCACCACGCTACTGAGTACCTCGGCGCTGGCGGTATTGCCGTTGACCCAGGTATTGCCGGGCAGCACGCTGACATAGCTCGCCATGCGCCGCAGTTGGCGCGGGTCGAGGCCTTCGATACCGCTGAGGTCGGTGAGGCTGCGCAACATCGGGTACTTGGCCGGGATCAATGGCGCGGCGGCACCGGGCGAGGTATCCCGGCTGCTGTTGAAACCGCCGGTAAGCGAGGCGCCGAGCTCGCGCTGGTCGTATGAGTCGATCACTCGCCGGCTGATGCGGCGACTCACGGCCGGCTCGATGCCGATCAACTGGCACAGGCGTTCGAAGCTCTGCAATTGCCCGGCGTCCAGGTGTTGTTGGGTCACCAGATTGCGCAGGTTGAACTTGCCCTGCTCATCCTCAATCCGCCCCTCGAAAGCACCGCCGAGGGGCCGTGCCCACGGTTGATCGAGCCGGGTCAACACGTCCTGGCGGCGCGCGTCCCACAGGAGCTGGCGACTGGTTTCCAGACCGCCATTCAACAACCATTGGCCCTGGATACGCAGTTGTTCAGCTTCCAGGCTGCGGGTGAAGACGGTTTGCCGGGTGAGCATGGCGCCGGCAAGCACCGCGACCACGGCGGCGATCAGCAAGGCGCTGATAATCGCCATGCCGCGCTGCTTCGCCGCTGTAGGCGAATGGCTGTTCATCGCCGGCCTTACAGCTGCCAGGAGCCGATATCGGCATTCACGCCGTCACCATCAGGTTTCCCGTCGGCGCCGAGGGAGAACACATCCACTTCGCCGTTGGCCCCTGGGTTGAGGTAGTGATACGGGTTGCCCCACGGGTCGTTGGGCAAGCGTTCGAGGTAGGCGCGCCAGTTGCTGTTTTTCGCATCGGCCGGGCGTTCCACCAGCACCTTCAAGCCCTGGTTCATGCTGGGATACGAGCCGTGGTCGAGGCGGTAGAGTTTCAGGGCCTGCATCAGCCCGCCAATGTCCTGCCGGGCCGCTGTGGCCCGCGCCTGGTCGGGGCGGTCGAGCACCTTGGGCACCACCAGCGCCGCCAGAATCCCCAGGATCACCACGACCACCATGATCTCGATCAGGGTGAAACCGCGCTGCCTGCGCGCTGACGTGAAGTGTGCGATATCCATGTCGACATTCCTTGGCTTGAGTGCATTTCGTGGCGCAGTGTTGCAAGAACACATGTCAGTCATGTTGAAAATCCTCGGGAGCTTTGGTCGCCAATCGGTCAACTCCCGGGGCTAGTCTGCGGGCCTGTTTCCCGGTTTTGAGTACGCCATGGGCGGGCCCCGCAACGAGCAAGGTTTCACCCTGATTGAAGTGTTGGTGGCACTGGCGATCATCGCCGTGGCCATGGCGGCGGCGGTACGCGTGGCCGGGCTGATGACCACCAGCAACGGCCTGCTGCGGGACAAGTCGATGGCGCTGCTGGCAGCCCAGGGCCGGATGGCGGAACTGCGCCTGGAAGGTCGGGTGAGCACCGGGCGCAAGACGTTCGACTGCGACCAGGGCCGGCTGAAACTGCGTTGCGAACAGACCATCAGCAACGGGCCGGATGGGCGCCTGTTCCAGGTCAGCGTGCAGGTGCTGGACGCCACCCGGGAAGCGCCCCCCCTGGCACGCCTGGAGACACTGCTGGGGCGCCCGCCGGTGAAGCGCCCGGTTACTGCCGAATGAGGCTTGGCAACGCCGGCCCGTCGGGCAACTTGTCGAGGGGCACGCGGATTTTTTCCGCGCCGCGCTCGATCTCCACGCTATCGCCTTCAATGGCCGTCAGCCGCACGCCGGGGCTCAGGCGTTCACCCAACAAAAAGCTGCGGGGCGGGCCGTCGTTGAGACTGAGGATCGCCACCGCCCCACGCGCCCCGGCAAGCACCCCGGAGACCTTGATCTGCATCACCGCCGGGGTATTGGAAAACCATTGCACGGCGGGGTTGTCGCTGCGGGCCGCCAACGCCTGGGGCGCGGCCTGCGGGGTGTGGGACTCGGCCGACGTGAGCAACAGTGGCGTCCAGGTCGCAACCCCTGCCAGCACCGCCAGCAACGCCAAGGCCTGGACGCCATGGGCGGGTGAAAAACGATGGATGAATGCCATGGGCGGGACCTCCTGTTTGTCCGTCGCCTCAGGCTACAGGGCAATTCACACCTTTTTATTTCAGCGGTTGATCAGGGAGCAAAAAATGAAACAGCAGGGCTTCACGTTGATCGAGTTGATGGTGGTGCTGGTGATCATCGGCATCGCCAGTGCGGCCATCAGCCTGAGCATCAAGCCTGATCCGCTGCACCTGCTGCGCAAGGACGCGGAACGCTTGAGCCAATTGCTGCAGGTGGCCCAGGCCGAGGCGCGTGCCGATGGCCGGGCGATTACCTGGAAAGCCGATGCCAAGGGATTTCGCTTCAGCCGCGTGACGGATGATGGGCTGGAAGTGGAGAACTTCAGCGGCGATCAGCAATTGCGTCCGCGGGCCTGGGACAGTGCGCCGATGCAGGTGCGCATCGAGCCCGGGAAAACATTGGTGCTGGATGCTGAATGGGTGAACCCGCCGGTGCGGGTGGTGCTGTCGGATGGGCAATACAGCCTTAGCCTGCAACGGGATGCGGCGGGGTTGTTGCGGGTGGTGAGTCATGAGTGACCAGAAGGGTTTTACGCTGATCGAGGTGATGGTGGCGATCATGTTGATGGCGGTGGTCAGTGTGATTGCCTGGCGCGGGTTGGACAGTGTGACCCGGGCTGATCAGCATTTGCAGGCCAGCAGTGAGCAGACGGAGGTGTTGTTGCGGGCGCTGAACCAGATGCAGCTGGATGTGAGCTTGCGCGCGGGGGTTGAGTTGGGGCCGCCGATTGGCGAAGACGCGCCGAAGCCTGGCGGGTTGGCGGCGGTGTCGGTGAGGAGTTCGGACAGCAAGGGGTTTCGGCTGGAGGTGATCCGGAGTGCGCCGATTCCTGGGGATGGGTTGCAGCGGGTGCGGTGGTGGCTCAAGGGCGACACGCTGTACCGGGCAGCTGCACCGGCGCGGGATCGGTATCCGCTGCCGGCGCCCAGGGATGCGGTGGCGGTGCTTGGGCAGGTCAGGGATTTGCAGGTGCGGGTTTGGGACAAGGGGTGGCGGCAGTTGAGTGGGAATCGGCAGGAGGAACCGCTGGGGATCGAGGTGGTTCTGGTGCGGGAGACGGGCCAGGGGGTGGAGCGGTATCGGCAGGTTTTGGGGCCCTTGCGGTAGGGCTTTTTGGGGTGGTGTACATATCCGTTATTTTTGTTATGGCTGATATGGGTTCCGCTCACTTTCGAAAAGCCGGAATGCCGGCCCAGTCAAAAGTAAGCAAAACGCTCTTGCCCCACCACTCGGCTCCTCGCTTAGGCTTGAGTGTTGAAGAGCAAAATCAAAAGCTAAAGCGGGCGCGGTCCAAATGTGGGAGCGGGCTTGCTCGCGAAGGTCGTTAACGATGAAGCGGGCATTCTGGATGAACGCG
>NZ_JACAPM010000041.1:0-28707 GCF_013385695.1 Pseudomonas sp. D8002 | reverse complement strand
CTGTTTTCGCTCTGGTCTTTGCCTTTGCTTTTAACACTCAAGCCGGCCTGGAGGCCGCTGTGCTTTTGATTTTGAAGCAGCCGTTACCTAAATAACGGATATGCACACCGATCTAACTCAACAAAACAACACCGCCAGGCAACTCCGTACACTTGGCCCCATACGCATCGCGAATCAAAAGCGCCACCCCCGCCAACTGATGCAGACTAAACCGCGCCTGCACCCGCCGCTTGCCCAACTGCGCATTCATCAGCAGCAACATCCCCGGCCGATAGCGATTGATCTCATCCACCACCGTCGCCAGCGTCGCATTGTCAAACACCAGCACCTGCTCCCGCCAAGCCACCACAGCCTGCACGTCCACCGCCACCGGCTCACCCACACCGCTGGCGTCATAAGTCAGCTGCCGCCCACCCTCAAGCCGAACCGTACGCCCCCCAACACCCACCAACAGCGCCCCATCAATACACGTCACACACACGCTGTGATCCGTATTGCGCACATTGAACCGCGCCCGAGCCGCACTCAACCATCCTCCACCCGCCTGAACCTGAAGCGGCATCGCAGCATCGGCCAGCACCTCGACCTCCCCCTCCAACAACTCAATCCCACCCTCACGCCGGCTGATCCGCGTCTGCGTATTGAGCTCCAGCCGAACCCCATCACCCAACTCCACCCGCCGCTGCTCCCCGACCTCGGTGCGGTAATCCGCCGTCAACCCGGCAAACCCACCCGGCACCGTCACCCGCACCATCAACACCGCCGCCGACGCCGCAATCGCCCCGCCCAAAAACGCCCGCCGCCCAAAATGCCGCGGCCGGGAAAACTGCTCGGCGGCGGGAGCCAATTGCTGCCACAACACCTTGGCCTGCTCGAACGCCCGGGCATGCTCCGGGCTCTGGGCGCACCACTGGCGCAACGCCTTGGCATCAGCAACGGTGGCCCGGCCCGACGTCAGCAGCACCAGCCAGTCACGCGCTTCATCGTGCAGGGGGCTGTCGGGCGCAGCACGGGCAGCGGAGAGGTTAAAAATGTTCAAGCGCGCAGGTACTCAACGGATTATCAGGGACTCAATCACTAAGACGGTTTTCCGGCCCCGGGACCGAACCGCTGGATCACTTTTCTTTCAAGGCGCTGTGCACAGTGGCCCAGCCCGGCCTTGATTTCCTTTTCGACCATGCGCGTGGAAATCCCGAAACGCCTGGAGATCTCCAGGTGTGGCGCCTCTTCCAGACGTGCAGCGATAAGGATCTGGCGCCGCCGCGCCGGCAGTTCGTAGAGGGCCTTGAGCAAGGACTGGATTTCCCGCTGGCCACCCACCACCCGCGACGGGTCCTGGGCTTCATCGACGGTTTGCAGCAGCTCTTCGACTTCGCTGCCGGTCAACAGTCGCGCATCCGCCTGGCGTCGGTCAGCGGCGATGTTCAGCGCCATTCGATACAGGTAGGCATTGGGTTGCGCCAGGTTCGGCGGCATGTCCATGCGGTCGACCCGCAGGTAGGTTTCGTGCAGCACGTCGTTGGCCAGGTCCTCGGACCCGAGGCGCTTGCGCAGGCGTACCTTGAAGTCCTCGTAGGACGCCAGGAACAGGCTGACCATCATGCTGTGGCCGGTATCTTTCATGCCCCGGAAACTCCTTCCCCTGCTGTGCATTCCATGCGTGTTCCTGTTGAATCGGGCATCAAAAGTAAGGTCACCGGCAAGCGCAGCGAACTGGGCGCAGGGCGTTCGACCCGGGTGGCGCCCAGGCCGCGTACCAGCGCTTCGTCACGCTGCAGGTCACCGGTGGAGCTGACCAGCCGGCTGTGTTCGATCACCCCGTCACCGTTGACCCACACCTGCACCAGCGCCCGGAAACTGCCGGGGCGGGTCAGCGGCGAACGGCACAAACTGCGTTCGATCGCCTGCTGCAAGGCCGCGGCATAGCTGTTGTTGATCCGTGCTGCATGCCCTGCCTTCAGCCCCCGCGTCGTGGCCGGCTGGCTGACCTCGGGGGCTTGCAGGGTGAATGCATCGCTGCGGGCATAACGCGCCATCAGGCCACTCCCTGTCAGCAGCAGGCCCAGGGCTTGCTGCGCACTGTAGCGGCCATGCACGCCGATGGAGCGCCGGCCCCGGGTCAACTCGCGGTCCACCAGCACCGCCATGCCGGTGGCATGGCTGAACGCCTGCAGGGCGCTATCCAGGTTCTGCGCGGGCAGGTCCAGGGTCACTTCGGCGCGCACGGTCTGCGCCAGCCCCAACAGCAGAGCCAGGCAGCAGCCCGCGCGCCTCCAAGCCCCCCTGCTCAGCATCGCAACACGTCCGACATAGCCTACAAAACCGTCATCCTGAGGCCAGTTTATGAACCTGATGTTACGGTGCCAGCAAAAAAAACATCACGGTGACGGGCAGCCCGCTGCACTACACTTTTGAGCCATACCGGCCCATTTCCCAGGGCTCGCCAGGAGGCACCGATGAACCTGTTACCGACCCTCGCCAGCCTGTTGCTGTGTGCTGCCCTGCCGCTGATGGCCCACGCCGAAGGAACGCCCAATGGCTGCACCGAGGTCAACGTGGATGGCTACAAGGCACCGGACTATGGCTGCCTGAGCCAGCAGATGGGCAACAACCCGGACGCCGCCAAGGCCACGCAAAAGAACCAGCAGGCGCAACAGGTGCCCATCGACAAACGCAAGCCGAACCAGATCGGGCTCTCTACACCCGCAGCGACCAGTGTGCGCATGGGCAATACGTTCGGTACTTCGGTGAAACCCCAGCGGCCTTGATCGCCGCTTGTCCCCCCCCTGCCCGCCCAGTGCAAAAAAAGCCATTGTGTTATCGCGATTGCCGATGTTATGTTTCTAACAGACATCAAAATCATGAAACATGAGTAACATCAATGACCGGCCTGCGCGAAAACGTCATGGATAAAAACAGCTTCCAGCGCACGCTGGAACAGCAGTTCCCGACGCTGACGCCCACCGGCAAGCGCATCGCGACGTACCTGCTGGGCAACCTGCAACAGCTGCCGTTCGAAACCGCCGACAGCATCGCCCAGCAAGCCGGCACCACCGGGATTTCAGTGGGGCGTTTCTTGCGAACCCTGGGTTATCGCAACCTCGATGACGTCAAGCAAGGCCTGCGCGGCGACCCGCAAGCCTCCTGGCTGATCACCGACCGCCTGGGTGCGTTTCGCCAGGAGAACGATCAGGAAGACGCCCTCGACCGTTCCCTCAACCGCGAGATCGAAGCCATCCAGCATGTGTATGGCCTGGCCCGCAGCCAGGGTTTCGCCGACATCGTGCAGCACATCGTGGACGCCGACGCCGTGTTCATCCTCGGTATCCAGTCCACCCGGGGCATCCTCAATGCGTTCCACAGTCACCTGGAATACATTCGCCCCAAGGTCTATTACGTCGATGGCCTGTCGGGGATCTACGCCGAGACCCTGAACTCCGGCTTTGAAAAACCCTACGCCATTACAGCGGACTTCCGCGCCTATTCCAGCATCACGCCCACGTTCTGCGAGACCGCGAACGCCCAGGGTCTACCCTTGGCGCTGATCACTGACTTGCAATGCCCCTGGGCCCGGGACTACGACCTGGACCTGCTGCAATTGAAAACCGATGTCGGCCAGTTCTGGGACTCCATGGCGCCCCTGACGTGCCTGTTCAACCTGATGGTGTCTGCCGTCGCTGACCGCTACGGCGAGCGACTGGATGCACGCCTGGCAAAAAACCGCGCCCTGCAACAGGCCTTCGGCCAGTTCGAATCCTGACCCTGGAAAGGAAATCTTTGAGTGAAAACCAGCCCATTGGTAGAAATCGCCCCACCGGAATACCCGGTACAGGTCGACCTGATCTACGCCAGTGCCGACAACCTGGCAGGCACCGTGATCTACCGCAATGCCCGCTGCCTGCTGCACGCCGAAGCGGCGGCCTGCCTGCGCAAGGCGAGCCTGTTGGCACGCCAGGCCGGCATGACGTTGCTGATCTACGACGCCTATCGCCCGGCCTACGCCCAGCAACTGTTGTGGCAGGCCCTGCCCAACCCGGACTACGTGCGCGACCCGCGCCTGGGCTCGCACCACACCCGTGGCGTGGCCGTCGACCTGACACTGATTGATGAACACGGCACCCCACTGGACATGGGCACGGCGTTTGATGCCATGGAGCCCAAGTCCCACCAGTTCTACCCCGACCTGCCGCCGCAGGTGCAGCGCAACCGCCTGCTGTTGCTGGGCATCATGCTTGACGCCGGCTTCAAGGCGATTGCCACCGAGTGGTGGCATTACGAATTGCCGGATGCCGAACTTTTCCCACTAATTGAGGAGTCATACTGATCCCAAGGACCGTACCATCACAATAATTAGCAGCACCCTTTAGCTCCAACTGCCCGGTTATAGATTTCATAAAAATAAACCAACCCGCTTTTTCCTCTAAATAATCAAGGAAACCGGCATGACCCCAAGCAACCGCAAGACCCTCGCACTCTCCCTGCTGTGCGCCGCCCTGAGCCTGGGCGCGTGGCAATCGGCAAGTGCCGCCGCCCCCAAAGACACCCTGATGATCGGCAAGGCCGCCGACCCGCAAACCCTCGACCCGGCCGTGACCATCGACAACAATGATTGGGCGGTGACGTACCCGGCGTACCAGAAGCTGGTGGCCTACAAAGTCGAAAACGGCAAGGGCAGCACCGAGGTCAAGGGCGACCTGGCCGACAGCTGGACCACCTCGGCCGACGGCCTGGTGTGGGACTTCAAACTCAAGCCCGGCAACAAGTTCGATGATGGCACCGAGGTCGACGCCAATGCGGTGAAGTTCTCCTTCGACCGCGTGATGCAGCTCAAGCAAGGCCCGTCGGGCGCGTTCCCGGATGACATGAAAGTCACCGTGGTCGACCCGCTCACCGTGCGCTTCACCCTGGCCAAGCCCTACGCGCCCTTCCTTTACACCCTCGCCCACAACGGCGCCGGCATCATCAACCCGGACGTGGTGAAACAGGGCGACGTCAACGCCTACCTCTCCACCCACACCGCCGGCTCCGGCGCCTTTCGCCTGAGCAACTGGCAGAAAGGCCAGAGCCTGACCCTGGAACCCAACACCTACTACGCCGGCACCAAGCCCGCGCTGAACAAGGTGGTGATCAAGATCATCAGCGAAGCCTCGGTACGCCGCCTGCAACTGGAACGCGGTGACCTGGACATCGCCGAAGACATGCCCCAGGACCAGCTCACCAACCTGGCCAAAAAGAAAGACGTGGTGATCAAGGAGTTCCCGTCGCTGCGGGTGACCTACCTGTACCTGAACAACCAGAAAGCCCCGCTGAACAACCAGAATGCGCGCCAGGCGATCGTTGATGCGGTGGACTACAAAGGCATTGTCGACGGCATCCTCAAGGGCCAGGCCAAGTTGATGAACGGGCCGATTCCTGCCGGCATGTGGGCCAATGACCCGAGCCTGCCCTTGATGAAACAGGACCTGGACAGCGCGGGCGCGAACCTGAAGAAACTCCCGGAAAAAATCACCAACCTGAACTACATGTACTCCGACAAGGACCCGGACTGGGAATCCATCGGCCTGACCCTGCAAGCCAGCCTGGCGCCGCTGGGGATCAACCTGAAGATGGAAAAACTGGCCAACGCCACCATGCGCGAGCGCCTGGGCAAGGGTGACTTCGACGTGTCCATCGGCTCGTGGGCACCGGACTTCTCCGACCCCTACATGTACATGAACTTCTGGTTCGACTCCTCCCTGCAAGGCCTGCCGGGCAATCGTTCGTTCTACAGCAACCCGGTGGTGGACAAGCTGATTCGTGATGCGGCGGCCAACAACGACACGGCCAAGCGCACCGAGCTGTATCAGGAAGCCCAGAAGATCGTGCTCAAGGACAGCGTGTACGCCTACCTCTATCAGAAGAACTACACCCTGCCGATGCGTGATTCGGTGAAGGGTTATGTGTTCCATCCGATGCTGGAGCAGGTGTTCAACGTGGCTGAGATCAGTAAGTAACACGCGATCAAATGTGGGAGCGGGCTTGCTCGCGAAAGCGGTGTATCAGTTACCCGATGTATGACTGACCCACCGTATTCGCGAGCAAGCCCGCTCCCACACTGGACCTGCTGTGTTTTCCAGGCTGTATTCCTGATCCAAATGTCTCGCGTTACCGAGGAGCCCTCATGGCCTTCCTGAATATGTTGCGCAAACGCCTGTTCGGCCTGATTTTGGTCGTCGTCGGCGTTTCGCTGATTACCTTCTGCATCTCCCACCTGATCCCGGGTGACCCGGCGCGCCTGATTGCCGGCGACCGGGCCAGCGACGCCATTGTCGAGAACATCCGCCATCAACTGGGCCTCGACCTGCCGCTGTACCAGCAATACGGCCGCTACATGAGCGACCTGCTGCACGGCGACCTCGGCACCTCGATCCGCACCAGCCGCCCGGTGCTGGAAGACCTGAAAGCGTTCTTCCCCGCGACCCTCGAACTGGCGGTCGCCGCCCTGCTGCTCTCGGTACTGGTGGGCGTACCGCTGGGGGTGCTGTCAGCCGTGTATCACAACCGCGCCATCGACCAGATCGCCCGAACGCTGGCGGTCACGGGCATTTCCACGCCGGCCTTCTGGCTCGGCCTGGGCCTGATCGTGTTGTTCTACGGCCAGCTCGGCTGGCTGCCCGGCAGCGGGCGGCTGGATGAAGGCCTCGAACCACCGCGCACCATGACCGGGTTCTACCTGATCGACTCGCTGCTGGCCGGCGATATCCCACTGTTCCTGAATGCCCTGGAACACCTGATCCTGCCCGCCGTCACCCTGGGTTTCGTCAACCTCGGCGTGGTCGCCCGGCAGATCCGTTCGGCGATGCTCGACCAGTTGGGCGAGGACTACATCCGTACCGCCCGCGCCTACGGCCTGTCGCGCTGGGCGGTGATCCTGCGCCACGCCTTGCCCAACGCGCTGATCCCGTCGATCACCGTGCTCGGCCTGACCCTCGGCGACCTGCTGTACGGCGCGGTGCTGACCGAAACCGTGTTCGCCTGGCCGGGCATGGGTGCCTATGTGGTGAAGTCGATCCAGTCCCTGGATTTCCCGGCGGTGATGGGCTTCGCGATCCTGGTGTCGTTTATTTATGTACTGCTGAACATGCTGATCGACCTGCTCTACCGGGTGGTCGACCCGCGCATCGGCGAGGTGAATTGAGATGACCGCTCCCCTGACCATGCCCGTACCGGTGCCCCTGGAACAGCGCCCCACCTGGCGTGCGCGAATGGAGTACCTGGGCTATCAAATACGCCGCAGCCCGCTGACCATCGCCGGCCTGACCATCACCTTGATCGTGCTGATCTGCATGGCCTTCGCCCCCTGGTTGGCGAGCCATGACCCCAATGCGCTGAACCTGGCGCAACGCCTGGCCGAGCCCTCCGCCGAACATTGGTTCGGCACCGATGAAGTCGGCCGCGACCTGTTCAGCCGGGTGCTGTACGGCAGCCGCCAGTCGGTGGGCGTGGGCCTGTTCGTGGCGTTTTCGTCCTGCCTGGTGGGCGGGCTGCTGGGCTGCCTGTCGGGGATTATCGGCGGGCGTTTCGACAGCCTGATCATGCGCCTGATGGACATCATGCTGTCGGTGCCGTCCCTGGTGCTGATCATGGCCCTGGCCGCCGCACTGGGCCCGAGCCTGTTCAATGCGATGCTGGCAATCACCGTGGTGCGCATCCCGTTCTACGTGCGCCTGGCCCGGGGCCAGGCCCTGAGCATTCGGCAGATGGGCTACGTCAAGGCATCCCAGACCTTCGGCGCCGGGCGCTGGCACATCGTGTCGTGGCACGTAGGCCGCAATGCGATGCCGCCGTTGCTGGTGCAACTGAGCCTGGACATCGGCAGCGCGATCCTGATGGCCTCGGCCCTGGGTTTCATCGGCCTGGGGGCACAGCAGCCCACCGCCGAATGGGGCGCGATGGTTGCCACCGGGCGCAATTTCATTCTCGACAACTGGTGGTACTCGACCTTTCCGGGGCTGGCGATCCTGGTCACCGCGACCGGCTTCAACCTGCTGGGTGACGGTGTTCGTGACCTGCTCGACCCACGGCAACAGGGGAAATGACCATGTCCAGTCCGGCAGTGCTTGCCATCGACAACCTGAGCCTGGAATTCCCGGCTTACCGCAACAACGTCCAGGCACTCAACGGCGTGTCGTTGCACGTCAACCCCGGCGAAGTCGTCGGCGTAGTGGGTGAATCCGGCTCCGGCAAATCCGTGACCGCGATGCTCAGCCTGCGCCTGCTGCCGGAGCGCAGTTACCGGATCACCGCCGGCAGCTTGCAGATGCTCGGCCGCGACATGCTCGGTGCCAGCGAGAAGGAGCTGCTGCAGATCCGCGGGCGTGACGCGGCGATGATCTTCCAGGAGCCGATGACCGCGCTGAACCCGACCCGGCGCATTGGCCGGCAGATGCTCGATGTGATCATCCACCACCAGCGCCTGAGCAAGGCCGCCGCCCGTGCCAAGGCCATCGCCCTGCTGCGGGACATGCACATCGCCGACCCCGAGCAAGTGCTCGACAGCTACCCCTTCGAACTCTCCGGAGGCATGCGCCAGCGGGTGATGATCGCCCTGGCATTTTCCTGCGACCCTCAGTTGCTGATCGCCGATGAACCCACCACTGCCCTCGACGTCACCGTGCAACGCCAGGTGCTGTTGCTGCTGAGGGAAAAAGCCCGGGAACGCGGCACCGCGATCCTGCTGATCACCCACGACATGGCTGTGGTCTCGCAGTTCTGCGACCGGGTGTATGTGATGTACACCGGCGCCGTGGTGGAAGAAGGCCCCACCGCCCAGGTGATGAGCGACCCGCGCCACCCCTACACCCAAGGCCTGCTCAGCGGTTTGCCGGAACAGGTGAAACCCGGCGACGACCTGCTGACCATCCCCGGCCAGGTGCCCAACCTTGCCGCCCTGCCCTCAGGCTGCACCTTTCGCGAACGCTGCCCCCAGGCCATGAGCCAATGCATCGAGCGCCCGCGCCTGGACCTGATCAACCCTGCCGGCACCCGCAAAAGCGCGTGCTGGCTGACTGCCGGGGAGTCGGTGCAATGACCGTGTCTCAAGATTCACTGCTGGCTTTGCGGGATGTACGGGTCAAGTTCCCGGTAAAAACCGACTGGCTGGGCCGCCCGCGCGGTTATGCCCATGCCCTCAACGGCATCGACTTGCAGGTGCGCCGTGGGGAAACCCTGGGGATTGTCGGCGAGTCCGGCTGCGGTAAAAGCACCCTCGCCCAGTTGCTGATGGGCCTGGTCAAGCCCAGCGACGGTGAAGTGGACTGGGTCTACGAAAGTGCCCGGGAACGCCACCGGCATGTGCAGATCGTATTCCAGGACCCGCAATCGTCCCTCGACCCGCGCCTGCCCATCTGGAAAATCATTACCGAGCCGCTGTTCGCCCTAGGCGACACGCCCAAGAGTGAAATGCGCACCATCGCCGCCAAGGTCGCCGCGCAGGTAGGCATTCGCGCCGAATACCTGGACCGTTACCCGCACCAGTTTTCCGGTGGCCAGCGCCAACGCATCGCCATCGCCCGCGCGCTGGCGTCCAACCCGAGCATCCTGGTGCTGGACGAGCCGACCTCGGCCCTGGATATCTCGGTGCAGGCGCAAATCCTCAACCTGCTGGCCGAGCTGCAACGGCGGCTGGGGCTGACCTACATCCTGATCTCCCACAACGTTTCGGTGGTGCGGCACATGGCCGACCGGGTGGCGGTGATGTACCTGGGGCAGATCGTGGAACTGGGGTGTGCCGAGCAAGTGCTGGAGCAGCCGAAGCATCCGTACACCCAGCTGTTGCTGGAGGCGGTGCCCAAGCTGGGGGTGGCGCTGGACGACGCGTATGTCAGTGCACCGACAGAGCTGCCGGGGAACCGGGTGTTGCCGGGTGGGTGTTTCTTTCTCGACCGCTGCCCGAGGCGTACACAAGGCTGTGAGCGGCCGCAGCGGTTGACGGGTGGGATGAGTCAGCAGGTGCGGTGTCACCTGGAACATCCGTGAGGCGTCCTTAACGAAATTTTCATGATTGCGCGGCTATGATCCGCCACCTCGTTGGGGAGTAGCCTGCTTCGGATTCTCGAAGCGTTCGTATCAACATTCTCGGCAACATGCCGTGGTGCGAACACCATTTTGGTTGGTGAGACCAGCGACACATCCATGCCTGAAGTCGGGCGTGTGGTTGTGTCGTTGACTCATACAGCCCGACTGGAAGCCTTACCGTGAACCCCATTTCCCTGATTCTTCTCGCCCTTGCCATGTCCACGGACGCCTTTGCGGCGGCCATTGGCAAAGGTTCCAGCCTGCACAAACCACGCCTGACCGAAGCCCTCCGGGCCGGGCTGATCTTTGGTGTGATCGAAGCGATCACGCCGATTATCGGCTGGGCCATCGGCCAGGCCGCCACTCGCTGGGTGGAACAGTGGGACCACTGGATCGCCTTTACCCTGCTGGTAGCCCTGGGCCTGCACATGATCTACAACGGCTTGAAGGCCGATGATCCAGAGGAAGAGAAACCGAGCCAGCACTCGTTCATGATTCTTGCCGTGACCGCGTTTGCCACCAGCATTGATGCCCTGGCGGTCGGCGTGGGCCTGGCGTTTGTCGACGTGAATATCCTGGTGGCCGCTGCGGCGATCGGCTTGGCGACGATGACCATGGTAACCATCGGCATGATGCTTGGCCGGGTGTTGGGGACTGTGGTCGGCAAGCGCGCCGAGATGGTTGGCGGCGTGGTGTTGATGCTGGTGGGTGCGACGATATTGTATGAGCACCTGTCGGCCTAGAAACCGGCGAAGATCAAAATGTGGGAGCGGGCTTGTGTGGGAGCGGGCTTGCTCGCGAAAGCGGTGGTTCAGCTGGCAGATACGGCGACTGACACACCGCCTTCGCGAGCAAGCCCGCTCCCACACAAGCCCGCTCCTACAGGGATCTGCAGCGATCAATCAGGCCGCGTATTTTTCTTTCTTCAGGCTCTCGATGTCGATCACGAACCGATACTTCACATCCCCCTTGAGCATGCGCTCGTAGGCGTCATTGATGCCCTGGATGTCGATCATCTCGATGTCCGAGACAATCCCGTGCCTGGCGCAGAAATCCAGCATGTCCTGGGTTTCCTGGATGCCACCGATCAACGACCCGGCCAGGCTGCGACGCTTGAAGATCAGGTTGAACACGGTCGGTGACGGGTGCGGGCTATCCGGGGCGCCCACCAGGGTCATGGTGCCGTCGCGCTTGAGCAGGTTAAGGAAGGCGTCGAGATTGTGGGACGCGGCCACGGTGTTGAGGATGAAGTCCAGGGAGTTGGCAACCTTGGCCATTTCGTCCGCGTTCTTCGACACCACCACTTCATCGGCCCCCAGGCGCAGGCCGTCTTCGCGCTTGTTCGGCGAGGTGGTGAACAGCACCACGTAGGCGCCCATGGCATGAGCGATTTTCACCGCCATATGGCCCAGGCCACCGAGGCCGACAACGCCGACGCGCTTGCCCGGCCCGACGTTCCAGTGGTGCAGCGGTGAGTAGGTGGTGATGCCTGCACACAGCAGCGGCGCGACCGCCGCCAGGTTGCTCTCGTCGTGGGAGATGCGCAGGACGAACTTCTCCTTGACCACGATATTGTCCGAGTAGCCGCCGAAGGTGTTTTCGCCGCCAAAAGCCGGGCCGTTGTAGGTGCCGGTGAAGCCGTTTTCGCAATACTGCTCCTCGCCCTCGGCGCAGGATTCGCAGTGCTGGCAGCTGTCGACCATGCAGCCGACACCGGCCAAATCGCCCACCTTGAACTTGCTGACATTGGCGCCCACGGCGGTCACCCGTCCAACGATTTCATGGCCCGGTACCGACGGGTACAGAGTGTTTTTCCATTCGTTGCGTACGGTGTGCAGGTCCGAGTGGCAGACGCCGCAATAGAGGATGTCGATCTGCACATCATCGGCCCCGGGGGCGCGACGTTCGAACGTGAAGGGTTTGAGGGAATCCTTGGAGTCACGAGCGGCGTAGCTGTAAGTCTTGGCCATTTCGTTCACCTGTTTGTTCAGACGGTAGAAAGCAGTTGACCAGCATAGACGCTGAACCGTTCAACCGAGCACAGGCATACAAGTCCCTCGTCCGATTCTGCGCCTATAGTATTGGCTGCCCTCTCACCCAAGGAGTTTTGCCATGAGCAACCTACGCACACAAGACGGTACCGAGCTCTACTACAAGGACTGGGGCACCGGCAAACCGGTGCTGTTCAGCCACGGCTGGCCGCTGGATGCCGATATGTGGGAATACCAGATGGAGTACCTGAGCAGCCGCGGCTACCGCACCATCGCGTTCGACCGCCGTGGTTTTGGCCGCTCGGACCAGCCCTGGACCGGTAACGACTACGACACCTTTGCCGACGATATCGCCCAGTTGATCAACCATCTGGATCTGCAGGACGTGACCCTGGTGGGCTTCTCCATGGGCGGCGGCGATGTCAGCCGCTATATCGCCCGCCATGGCAGCGCGCGCGTGGCCGGGCTGGTGTTGCTGGGGGCGGTGACGCCGCTGTTCGGGCAAAAGCCGGATTACCCGCAAGGTGTCGAGATGGCAGCGTTTGACGGGTTCAAGGCCGCGCTGCTGAAGGATCGCGCGCAGTTCCTGGCAGACTTCAATACGCCGTTCTATGGCATCAACAGGGGCCAACAGGTCTCCAGCGGTGTGTTGACTCAAACACTGAACATCGCCCTGCTCGCCTCGCTCAAGGCGACGGTGGATTGCGTCACCGCGTTCTCGGAAACCGATTTCCGCCCGGACATGGCCAGGATCGACGTGCCAACCCTGGTTATCCACGGTGATGGCGACCAGATCGTGCCGTTCGAAACTACCGGCAAGGTCGCCGCGCAGATGATCAAAGGCGCGCAGTTGAAGGTGTACAAGGATGCCCCCCATGGTTTTGCGGTGACCCACCAGCAAGCCTTGAACGAAGATCTGCTGGCCTTCCTGCAACGCTGAGCCGATTGCGTTCTCCTGCGACGGCTTATTTCTGGCCGGGCTGACACCCGGCCTTTTCAGGCAGTCGTACTATTCCCCGGTGCCGGCAAACCCCGCGACGATCTCGTCGATCACCACCCGCACCCGGGCGGTGTGCCGCAGGTCGGCATGGGTCACCAGCCACACATCGTAGGGCAACGGCCGCGTACGGTCCGGCCACAGCCGCACCAGGCCGTCGCGTTCGCCGGAAACTATCGGAACCTCACCGATACCGATCCCTGCGGCGATGGAGCGGCGAACCAACAGGCTTGAACTCAAGGCCGCAACAATACGCCCGCGTCCCAGCGGCTCGCTGACCAGGGTCAGGTCCTTCTGGCTTTGCAGGTGCGGCTGATACACCACCAGGTCGTGTCCTTCGAACAGGCTGCCCGGTTCGGGTGCGCCGTGCCGATCGATATACGCCTGCGAGGCAAACAGCCCCACCGGCCAGCGGGCGATGCGCCGGGCGATCAGGTCGGGGTTGTCCGGGCGGGTATTGCGCACCGCGATATCGGCTTCGCGTTTGGCCAGGTTAAGCAACTGGGTCGAAGCGTCCATCTGCACGCGCACGTCAGGGTGCGCATCGTGCAGCCGGGCAATGGCCGGAATCAGGAAGTCGATGGCCAGGGAATCGGTGGTGGTCACCCGTACGGTGCCGGTCAGGCGGTCGTCCAGGCCCAGGACCTGACGCTCCAGGTCAAGGGCCGAGCGCTCCATGTTCTCCACCGATTGCAACGCGGCTTCACCCACGGCGGTCAGCGCATAGCCTTCGGAGGTGCGCAGGAACAATGTTGCGTTCAGGGACTTTTCCAGGGCATTGACCCGTCGCCCCACGGTGGCCTGATCCACCCCCAGCACCCGCGCGGCTCCGCGTAATGTGGACTCGCGGCACACCGCGAAGAACACCCGCGCATCGTCCCAATTCATGGCTTTCCCCTTCGATGCATTTTTGCATCATCGTGACGTGTAATCGCAGCATTATTGCATCACTCATCACAGCTATGCTGGGCACCAGAGAAAATACCCAGGATCGCCAGCAGGCTGAACCGCTCGGTGACGGGCGCGGTCCCAACCCATACGTTCATTGCTACAGGTGCGCTCAAATGAATCTGCCCCACGAAATGACCCTGATCGAAATCACCAGCCCCGGCGGCCCCGAAGTCCTGCAGCCACGCCAGGAGCCGGTACCTGTCGCCGGCCCCGGCGAAGTGCTGATCCGCGTGCACGCCGCCGGCGTCAATCGCCCGGACGCCCTGCAACGCGCCGGCACGTATCCGATGAAACCCGGCATGAGCCCGATTCCCGGGCTGGAAGTGGCCGGTGTGGTGGTCGCGCTGGGCGAAGGCGTCAGCGAGTACGCGCTGGGCGACAAGGTGTGCGCCCTGACCAATGGCGGCGGTTATGCGCAGTACTGCGCAGTGCCCGCCAGCCAGACCTTGCCGCTTCCCGATGGCCTGGACTGGATTCAGGCGGCAGCGATCCCGGAAACCTTCTTCACCGTATGGGCCAACCTGTTCGGCATCGGCGGTGCGCATAAAGGCCAGCGCGTGTTGATCCATGGCGGCACCAGCGGCATCGGCACCACCGCGCTGATGCTCTGCCGCGAGTTCGGTATCGAAGCGTTCGCCACCGCCGGCAGCGTGGAAAAATGCGCCGCCATCCGCGAGCTGGGAGCCGAGCCGATCAACTACCGGGAACAGAATTTCGCCGAGGTCATCGCTGACAAGACCGCGGGCAAGGGTGTCAATGTGGTCCTCGACATCATGGGTGGCTCCTACCTGAACGACAACATCAGCGCCCTGGCCATGGAAGGTCGCCTGGTGATGCTGGGCTTCCTCGGCGGCGCACGCGCCAAGGACATCGACCTGCTGGCGATCCTCGGCAAACGCGCGATCGTTACAGGCTCGTTGTTGCGCTCACGCACACGGGAAGAAAAAGCCGCGATTGCCGCACAACTGCGCGAACACGTGTGGCCGGTGCTGTCGGCCGGGCGTTGCCTGCCGATGATCGATGAGGTGTATGCCTATACCGACGCCGCGAAGGCCCATGCGCGCATGGAAGGTGGCGACCATATCGGCAAGATTGTGTTGCGGGTGGATTGATAAACATGCGGAAAAACGGTTTATAACGTCATCAGAACAAAACACTGCGGTTAATGGAGGCTTCATGAAACTGGTCGGAATGTTGGACTCGCCCTACGTGCGCCGCGTGGCCATTTCCCTGGAGCTTTATGGTGTCGCGTTTGAACACCAGTCACTGTCGGTGTTCAGCACCTTCGACGAGTTCTCCAGGATCAACCCGGTGGTCAAGGCCCCGACGCTGGTGCTCGACGACGGTACGATGCTGATGGATTCCGGCCTGATCCTCGAGTACCTGGAAGCCCTGGCGCCGGCTGCCAAAAAGCTGTTGCCCCAGCAAACAATGGCACTTGCCCGGGATCTGCAAGTGATCGGCCTGGCGCTGGCAGCGTGCGAAAAGACCGTGCAGATCGTCTACGAACATCACCTGCGGCCCGCCGAAAAACTGCATCAGCCGTGGATCGACCGCGTGACCGGGCAACTGCTGGCGGCCTATGCGTTATTGGAGGCGCGGGTGGCCGAGCGCGACAGCGACGCGCCGCTGACCCAGGCGAGCCTGACGGTGGCGGTCGCCTGGTCCTTCACCCAGCTGAAGATAGCCGACGTCGTGAAGGCCGATGCGTTTCCCCACTTGCAACGCCACGCGGCCCTCACCGAGCAGCACCCGGCATTCGGCAAATACCCGATCGAGTAGCCCGTGCCTACCCGGCATACACCGGATAATCGGTGAAGCCCACCTCGGTGCCGCCATACAGGCCGTCCGCGTTCAACGGGTTCAGCGGCCAACCGTTGAGCAGGCGTTGGGGCAAGTCGGGATTGGCAATGTACGGCCGGCCAAACGCGATCAGGTCTGCCAGCCCCGCCTCTACCAACCGCACGCCGCGCTCTGCGGTGTAGCGGCCGGCGTAGATGATCCGGCCGCTGAAGGTGTCACGCACCGCCTGGCGGAACGACTCGGGCAACTCGGGGGCATTGTCCCAGTCGGCCTCGGCAATCGACACGTAGGCGATGCCGGCCGCCTCAAGCACCTTGATCGCCTCGATGTAGGTGTGATGCGGGTCTTCCTCGACGAGGCCGATGTAGACCCGGTCCTGGTCAGTGCCGCTGAACAACGGCGCAAAGCGCACACCCAGGCGTTGCGGGCCGACTACTTCGGCCACCGCCTCGACGATTTCCCGCAGGAACCGCAGGCGATTGTGCAGTGAGCCACCGTATTCATCGTCGCGCTGGTTGGAATGCGCCGAGATGAACTGGTTGACCAGGTAGCCGTTGGCCGAATGAATTTCCACGCCATCGAAACCGGCGGCCAATGCATTTTTTGCAGCCTGGGCGTAAAGCCCCACCAACTCCTTGACCTCGGCGGTAGCCAGGGCGCGCGGCTCGGGTGGCTGCACCAACTTACCGGTGCCGGGCCCGGTTGCAACGAATGCCTTGGCTTGCTGCGGCTGGATCGCCGACGGCGCAACGGGTGCTGCGCCGTCGGGCTGCAGTTCGTGATGGGACACGCGACCCACATGCCAAAGCTGGGCGAAGATCACGCCGCCTTCGGCATGCACGGCATCGGTCACGGTACGCCAGCCGTCAATCTGCTCCGGTGTGTAGATGCCCGGGGTCCAGGCATAGCCCTGGCCGCGAGGCTCGATCTGCGTGCCCTCGCTGACCATGAAGCCGGCGGTGGCGCGCTGGCGGTAATAAAGCGCCATCAAGTCCGTGGCGATATCACCGGGCTGGGCACTTCGCTGGCGGGTAAGCGGCGGCAGGACGATGCGGTTTTTCAGGGTGTGGTGCCCCAGTGTGATCGGGGTACCTAAAGCGCTGTTGCTCATGGGGGAAAGTTCCGGATTCAAATTTCAGACAAGCAGAAGCTGCCGGCTCCCGCTCAGGGGAGCCGCCAACAACGTACTTTTGGGGGGGATTCAGCGGGTTACGCGGTCAGCTTCAACAGCGATTTGGCAACGTCACTGGAACTGGCAGGATTCTGCCCGGTGACCAGCAGGCCATCTTCAATCACAAAGGACTGCCAATCGGCACCCTTCTCATACGTGCCGCCCAGCGCCTTGAAATCATCCTCGATCAGGAACGGCACCACGTCGGTCAGGCCAACCGCCGCTTCTTCGGAGTTGGAGAAGCCGGTGACGCGTCGGCCCTTGACCAGCGGCTCGCCGTTGACCGCCTTGACGTGCCGCAAGGCGCCCGGGGCGTGGCACACAAAGCCAATCGGCTTGCCCGCACGCTCGAAGGCTTCGATCAGGGCGATGGAGGTTTTCGACTCTGCCAGGTCCCACAGCGGGCCGTGGCCGCCTGGGTAGAACACGGTGTCGAAGTCGCCGGCGTTGACCGACTCCAGCTTCACGGTGGTGGCCAGGGCCTGTTGCGCCGCCGGGTCGCTGGCGAAGCGGCGGGTCTGGTCGGTTTGCGAATCCGGCAGGTCGCTGACCGGGTCCAGGGGCGGCTGCCCACCGGCCGGCGAAGCCAGGGTCACGTCGGCCCCGGCGTCCTTGAACGCGTAGTAGGGAGCAGCAAATTCTTCGAGCCAGAACCCGGTCTTGCGGCCGGTGTTGCCAAGCTGGTCGTGAGAAGTCAAAACCATCAATACTTTCATGTGCCAGTGCCTCGGGGTGATGTGGGTTGGAATGGAATCAAGCTTAGGAGCCGGGCCAAAACCGCACAATGTCATGTCCGCAAGGATTCCGGACATTGCGCCAAGGCGGTTGCCGTTTCCCTGGCACACGCCGACAATCAACGCTCCGCGCCCCCTGGAGAGATGAGATGCACAGCATTGCGCTGATGGTGTACCCGAACTTTCAATCCTTGAGCCTCAGCCTGGGCTCGGTGTTCGAGTGCGCCAATCTGCTGCGTGGCGAGCAGGCGTATGAGTTTCACCTGGTGTCGGAAAGTGGCGGCCCGATCATGACGTCCCAGGGCTTCTCGGTGAACAGTACGCCGATCCGGCCCGAGGGCTATGACACATTGATCGTCAGCGGTTACCTGGAGTTCCAACTGCCTGACGCCAGCCTGCCGAGGCTGGTCCAGGCGGCGTCCAAACAGTCGCGGCGGATTGCTTCGTTGTGCATGGGCATCTTCGTGCTGGCCGAGGCGGGATTGCTCGAAGGCAAGCGCGCCACCACCCACTGGCTGCACGCACCGGCCTTTGCCAAGCGCTACCCGCAGATTCGCCTGGAGGAAGACAAGCTGTTCGTGGTTGACGGCCAAATCTGGACCGGTGCCGGCATGAGCGCCGGGGTGGACCTGGCGCTGGCGATGGTGGAGAACGACCTGGGCAGCGACCTCGCCCGCCGCATCGCGCGCAAGCTGGTGATTGCCCAGCGCCGTGGCAGCGAACAGTCGCAGCTATCGGCGTTGCTGGAACTCGACCCCAAGTCCGACCGTGTGCAGTTGGCCCTGGCCTACGCCCGGGAGAACCTGACCCACGACCTTTCGGTCGAGGCCCTGGCGGCCGTGGCGCGGCTCAGCCCACGCCAGTTCAGCCGGGTGTTTCGCGAGGAGACCGGGCAAACCCCGGCCAAGGCCATCGAATCCCTGCGGGTGGAAGCCGCCCGGGCAATGATGGAAACCAGTCGGCACCCGGTGGAAGTGGTCGCCCGCGAGACCGGGTTCGGTGATCGCGAGCGCATGCGCCAGGCGTTCCTGCGGGCGTTCGGCCAGCCGCCACAGGCGATGCAGGCGGCATTGTTCAGTGCAGGGGCTGGCGCCGCTTTCAGTTGATGGTTCAGTGCAACGCTGCGCGCGTCACCAGGAAGCTCAGCAGGTTTGGCTCATCGTCCAGCTCGATGGCCTGCACCGGACGCGGCAGGTTATCCAACACCGTGCGCCAGAACGCCTGGCTCACTTCATCCTGATCATAGAAACGCACCAGCCAGTTCGCCTCGCCGCTGCTCAACACCTGAGTGGCGATGGCGCGGCCAATGCCCTTGCGGCGGTAGCGTTTGAGGATGAACAGGTCCGCCAGTTCCAGCGCATCGATCCCCGGCAACTCGCTGCCTTCGATCAGCAGGAAGCCGGCGATGAAGCCGTCGACCAGCAGCAGGTTGGCACTCCACTGCGGGTCTTCCCAGTAGCGGGCCAGGTGCTCCTCATGGATGTAGAAGCGACCGTCCACCTCGACATCTTCCTGTTCCCAGTCCGAGGACTCGTAGGCGTAGAACTGGTAAAGGTTGGCGATCAACGTGGCGTGTTCCGGGCCGGTCTCGATCAGTTCGACGGTGGTATCGGGGATTGCAGGCATGGGCATCTCGGCAAAAAAACAGGCCGCCATTGTCAACAAAGCCACCTGCAATGCCAATACACCGGCCAAGCTTTCTGCTTGCTGAACCGATCGCGCTTTTCTCATGTCAACGACAAAATCGTTACAAAGTTAGACTAAACTCCGCGTCACTTCCCTCCCCTTGCTTTCAGGATAAGTACTTTGACAAACGTCTGCACCAGCGGCCTCGATGTCGGCTTTGCGTCCCTGGATTACCTGCAAATAGGCATCCTGGGCATCATTCAGGGCATCACCGAATTGTTGCCCGTGTCTTCCACCGCCCACATGCGCATCGTGCCCGCCCTGCTCGGCTGGCCGGATCCCGGCTCGGCGTTTTCCGCAGCCATGCAGTTGGCCGCCCTGGCAGCAGTGGTCAGTTACTTCTGGAAGGATGTACGCCAGGTCACGGTCGGCAGCATCACTGCGGTGCGCCAGGGTGACTACAACAACCAGTGGTTCAAGCTGGCGGTGGCCATTGTGCTGGCGACGATTCCGATCGGGATTGCCGGGATAGCCTTGTCGTCGACCCTCAACTCCTGCAACTCGCCGCTGCGCGGGCTGATGGTGATCGGGATTTCCTGCCTGGTGATGGCGGTGCTGCTGGCGGCGGCTGAACTCAGCGCGAGGCATAAGCGCACGGTGGGCGAAATGCGCCTGCGGGATGCGCTGATTGTCGGCATTGCGCAGATCGGTGCGCTGATTCCAGGGGTTTCCCGCTCGGGTTCGACCCTGACCGCCGCACTGTTCCTCAACTTCAAGCGTGAAGAAGCGGCGCGGTTTTCGTTCCTGCTGGGCTTGCCGGCGATCGCCCTCGCGGGGCTGAAAGAGCTGTGGGTATTGTTCCACGCCGACCTGCCCGCCCACGCCTGGCCGCACCTGATCTTCGGGCTGGTGGTCGCCAGTGTGTCGGCGTTCTTCGCGATCTGGGGCCTGATGAAGTTCCTGGAGCGATTCTCCACCTGGCCGTTCGTGATCTACCGCGCGGTGCTCGGGCTATTCCTGATTGTGGCGGTGAGCACCGGGTTGTTGGCCTAAGGCGCGCGGTCGGCCAGTTCTTCGAGCAAATCCGCAGACGGTATGAAGAACAGGCCGCCGGTGACCGCCGTGCTGAAGTCCAGCAGGCGGTCATAGTTGCCGACCGGTCGGCCGACAAACATGTTCTCCAGCATCAACTCCAAAGGCTCTGGCGAGCGCGCGTAGCCGATAAAGTACGTCCCGAATTCCCCCGCGCCCGGCCGGCCAAAGGGCATGTTGTCCCGCAGGATCTTCACTTCCTCGCCGTCCTTGGTGATGGTGGTCAATGCACTGTGGGAATTGCTCGGCTTGGTCGCATCGTCGAGCTCGATGTCCGACAGCTTGGTGCGCCCGATCACCCGCTCCTGCGCCTCCACCGACAATTCATTCCAGGCCTGCATGTTGTGCAGGTACTTCTGCACCATTACATAGCTGCCGCCGCTGAACGCCGGATCCTCATCACCGACGATGGTGAAACCCACCGCCTTGCGCCCGACCGGGTTCTCGGTGCCGTCGACAAAACCGATGATGCTGCGCATGTCGAAATAGCGGAAACCCTGGACCTCGTCCACCACCGTCACCGCATCCCCCAGCGCCGCCATCAACTGGGTGGCCAATTCGAAACACAGGTCCATCTGCTCGGCACGAATGTGCAGCAGGATATCCCCCGGCGTGGCCGGCGCCAGGCGCCCGGCCACGCCCACTTCCTTGAACGGATGCAACGCTGCTGGCCGCGCCCCCCCGAACAGCGCATCCCACGCCTTGGAGCCAAACCCTGCGACACACGTCAGGTTGCCCGCCGGTACACGCTTGCCGACCGAGCGCACCAGGCCGGCGATATCGGCGCACCAGCTGCGCACCGCCTCAGCCGAGTCACTGCCAGGCGCCAGGGTCGCGACCATGAAAATGGCACTGCTGGTGATCGGGCTGCAGACGGATTGGGGTTCAAGGTTTTGATCGGAGGGCGATGTCATTGAGAGGTCCACGGGTGGCGGTCGAGATTCAACGAGCGCAGATTAGCAGACCACCTAACCCTGTG
The DNA here is from genome assembly GCF_013385695.1 of Pseudomonas sp. D8002. Classification (NCBI taxonomy): domain Bacteria; kingdom Pseudomonadati; phylum Pseudomonadota; class Gammaproteobacteria; order Pseudomonadales; family Pseudomonadaceae; genus Pseudomonas; species Pseudomonas sp. D8002. The sequence continues at coordinate 7,307 of NZ_JACAPM010000041.1, read as the reverse complement.
GGAGCTGTCGAGCTTTAGCGAGGCTGCGAAGGCGGCAGCAGTGTCAACATTGATGCTGCCTGACCCACCGCTATCGCAGCCTCGCTAAAGCTCGACAGCTCCCACACTGGATTTTCGTTTATGCGCCACTTGTGCATTTCCTCCGGACAAATCCCACAACGGGGGCTCCCCTCCTGCGCCCTCCCGATGGTAGTGTGTGAAATTGTTTCTGACCTTTCGATCAGACATTTCTCACTCACTCCCTGCAAAGGAATGCCCCCAGCAATGGATTTTTCCCTCAAGCAACTGGCCGTAGCCACCCTGATGGCCGCCAGCCTTTCGGTGTTCACCACCCAAGCTCAAGCCAATCTCACCCCACAACAGAACGCCGTCATCCTGAAGACCTTCAGCGATGCCTCGGTCAAGGATTTCCGGCAGTTCCTCGCCAGCCTGGCCAAGAATGACGTGGCCAAGAGCGACAACCTCGGCCCGGCCATCAGTGCCTTTCTCGACAACAAGGACCTGAGCGCCGACCAGCAGAATGAAATCCATCGCCTGCTGGGCCTGTATGCGCGGGTGAAGTACGGTGCGGCCGCCACTGAAACCCTGCGTGAGCTGGTGGAGATCCCGACCTTCCAGGTCGCCGGCGTGGCCCAGCACGACAACCCCGAGTTCATCAAGATCGCCGCCAAGATCAAGAGCCTGGCCGAGTCGTTCAACCTGAACTTCCGCAACATCGACAACCGCGTCTACGAGATTTCCCTGGAAGGCAGCGGCGATGAAGTGGTCGGCATCCACGCTCACGCGGACGTGGTACCGGTAACCCCGGAAAACTGGGTGCTCAAGGACGGCACCAAGCTCGACCCATTCAAGGTCACGCTGATCGGCGACCGGATGTATGGTCGCGGCACCGAGGATGACAAGAACGGCATCGTGGTGGCGATGTACGCGATGAAGGTGATCAAGGAAGAGAAGCTGCCGCTGGCGCGCAATTTCAAGCTGCTGGTGGACACCACCGAGGAAACCTCCGGCGACGCGATCCCGTACTACTTCGAGCACAACCCAACGCCCAACTACAACCTGGCGCTGGACGGCGGCTACCCGGTGGTGATCGCCGAGAAAGGCTACGGCACGGTCATGGCCAAGTTCCCCAAGCGCAAGGCTGAAGGCAAAGGCGCAGAAATCATCTCGATGACCGGCGGCAAGGCCACCAACCAGATTCCGTCGGCGTCGGTGGTGACATTGCTCAGCGACAAGCCTGCCGAACTGGCCGCCAGCCTGCAAAAGGCCGGCAGCGAGTACGCCAAGCGCAATGGCGGCGACTTTGAAGTGGCGGCCAAGGTCGTCGGCAAGGACGTTCAGTTGACCGTCACTGGCGTGTCCGCCCACTCCTCCGAACCGGAATCCGGGGTGAACCCGGTAGCCAGGGTTCTCGACTTCCTCAACAGCCTCGACGGCAAGGTCGCGCTCAAGCACAACCAGTTCACCGACGCCGCGCACTACGCCGCCAACAACTGGGGCCTGGATTACCTGGGTGCCAAGCTGGGCGTGGGCTTCTCCGATGTGTTCATGGGCCCGCTGACCACCTCGCTGACCTATGTGGGCGAAGATGACACTACCTTCAAGCTGGCGGTCAACCTGCGGGTGCCAAAGGGCAAGTCACCGGAAGCGCTCAAGGCCGAAATCGCCGACAAGCTCAGCGCCTGGACCAAGAAAAACCACGTGGCTGTGACCTTCGATTACTCGATCGCCGAGCCGATGTACCGCAACCCTGAGGGCGAGTGGGTCAAGGCGCTGTTGGCGGTGGCCAGCGAGAACCTGGGCATGGAGCACAAGTACGGCACGTCTGCCGGCGCTACCTCGGTGCATGAGCTGCCCAACGGCGTGCAATTCGGCCTGGCACGGCCGGAGGTCAAGTACACCGGCCATACCGACAACGAGTTCAAGACCGTCGACCAGTTCCTGCTGGACCTGCAGATCGTCACCGAAATGATGGGCCGCATCGGGCAACTGCCGAAGCTCTGACCTGCCCTTCGGACCCGCCGTCCTGGCGGGTCCACTAAGCGATACGCCAGCCTTTCGATGCTCGCCGCTGCGCGAGGAACCGGGCATAGCGCCCTTGCCTTGCGGTCAATTGCTCAGGCGTGCCCTGCTCCACGATCCGGCCTTCATCGAGCACCACGATCTGGTCGGCCATCACCACCGTCGACAACTGATGCGCGATCACGATCAGCGTGCATGTGCCGCGCAAGCGTGCCAGGGTTTCGGCGATGACCGCCTGGTTCTCGGCGTCCAGTGCAGCCGTGGCTTCGTCCACCAGCAGGATCGGCGCGCCCTTGATCAACGCACGGGCGATCGCGACACGCTGACGCTCGCCACCGGACAGGCGTGCCCCGCCCTCACCCACCGTGGTCGACAGGCCCATCGGCAGGCGCTCGATAATCTCTTGCACGCCAGCCTGCCGCGCGGCCTCCAGTACTTGTGCGTCGCTGGCGTCGGGTTTGCCGAGGCGAATGTTGTCGGCGACGCTGCCCTGGAACAGGTACGTGTCCTGGAAGATCTGGCTGATCTGCGCGTTGAGCTGCTCACCGGACATCTGTCGCACATCCACGCCTGCGATGCACACCTGGCCCTGGCTGACCTCGAAAAACCGTGCGACCAACCGCAACAGCGTGGTCTTGCCCGAACCGGAAGCCCCCACCAGCGCGGTCATGCTGCCGGGCTCGATACGCAGGCTCACCCCGCGCAGCACGTCCCGCGAACCGGCCGCGTGGCGAAAGCTCACATCGAACAGTTCCACCGAGGCATCCCGTGGCGATTGCGGCGCGCTCGGCGCCTTCAGGGGCGACGCGGCCAATATCTCGCGCACCGCCTCAAGCTGCACCCCGGCACCGCGCAACGTTTCGCCATAGCCGGCCACCTCCAGCAACGGGTCAATGAAGCGGCTGACCAGCAACAGCGACACCATCACCGCAATCACCGAGCCCACGTGCAAGGCATTTCCCAGGTAAGCGTCAAGCCAGAGCGCGGCGGCGATCAACAAGGCCGCGAACACCACCTGCACCAGCCACATGTTCAGCAGAATCGAGGTGGCGGACAGCAGGATCAGGCGCGCCCCGGTCGCGTGCTGCTGCTCGATCGCCCGTTTCAGGAACACCGAGCTGCCGCCGCCACTGAAGGCACGCAACACCGACTGCGACTGGGCGAACTCCAGCATGCGCTGGCTGGTGTCGGCCGAGCTGCGCTGGAACGCCCGGTCGGCGCGCCGCCCAAGGCGGGCGCTGAGCCAGAACGCGCCGCCGAGAATCGGCAACGCCAGTAAGGCGATCAGGCCCATTTTCCAGTGCAGCACAAACAACGCCAGTACCAGCACCAATGGCGTCACCACGCCGCTGAGCACCGGAGTAAATACATGGGCCGGCAGCTGAGCCACGGCCATCATGCCCTGGGTCACCACCTGGTTGAGCCGCGCCGTGTTATCAGGCGTGAACCAGCCGACAGGCAGTTCGGCCACATGGTCGCCGATGCGCTGGCGCCCGCCTTGCAGCACCGCCACACCCACCGCGACGCCAGCCTTTTCAACCTCGCGTCGCGTGGCCCAACACGTCGCCACCGCCGCCAGGAACACCACCAGCCACAACGCCGCTTCGGCCAGATCACCGTTGAGCATGTCGGTGAGTACCGGCACCAGGGCGGCGAGGGTCAGCCCGCACAGCGCACCGTAGAACATCACTTTCCCGACATAGCGACGGAAGACCGGCCCGTCATCGCCCAACAGTTCGATAAAGGTTTTCAGCATGTCGGCAGCGCCTGTTCGCGGGTCTGTTTGTAACCGCCCGACGCCCACAGGCGCGCATAGCGGCCCTCTTGCGCGATCAGTCGAGGATGGGTGCCCTGTTCAACAATACGGCCGTTTTCCAGCACGATGATGTGGTCGGCGTGCATCACGGTATCGAGGCGATGGGCAATCACCAACAGCGTGCGCCCTTGGGCGAAGCGCGACAGCGCCTCCTGGATTGCCACCTCGTTTGCAGCATCGGCGGCGGCCGTGGGTTCATCCAGCACCAGCACCGGCGGCGCCAGCAACACTGCGCGGGCGATGCTGATACGCTGCTGCTCGCCACCGGACAACTGCGCGTCCTCGCCAATCACCGAGGCATAGCCCCGTGGCAAGCCGATGATGCACTCATGAATATTCGCGGCCCGTGCGGCCGCCTCGATTTCCTTGCGGCTGGCGCTGGGCCGGCCCAGGGCGATGTTTTCGGCAACGCTGGCGTGGACCAGGCGCACCTCTTGCAGCACAAAGCCGATCAGGTTGTAGAGCTGCGAGGTCTCGATCTGCCGCAGGTCGACGCCGCCCAGGGTGATACGCCCCTCGGTCGGGTCAAAAAACCGCAGCAGCAGGCGCGCCAGGGTCGACTTGCCCGAACCCGAGGCGCCGACGATGGCGGTTACGGTGCCAGGCTTGAGGGTAAAGCTGATGTTCGACAGTACCGGGTGCTGCGGGTCGTAGGCGTACCCGAGGTTTTCGACGCGTACTTCGGCGTCCTTGGGCAAGCGTTCGCACCCCGGCTCCACCTGCGCCAGCACCGGCGTCGCCAGCAGTGCCTGCACGCGCTGGGCCGCGCCGGTGGCGTTGTCCAGATCATGCATGATGTAACTCAGCAGCATCAGTGGCGCGCAAATGCCTGGTGCGACAATGGCGAACGGCAGCACCTCCACCGCACTGATCCAGCCCAGGCTGACAAACACCAGGCCAAACGTCAGCACCATGGCGAGCACCGTCACCGGGGCGATCATCGCGTTGGCATTGGCCATCGTCCCCACCAGTGGCCGGGTGAACTCAACGAAGGCTTCGCTGAACTCATCTACCGCCTTGCGGTAACTGGCGTGGGCCTTGCCGGTGGCACCGAAGGCCTTGACCACCGGAATGCCGTTGACGAACTCGACCACCGCGTTATTGACCCGGGTCATGCGCTCGACAAAGGACTGCATGTGGCTGCCGCTGGCTTTCATCGCCCGGGTAAAAAACAGCAAAAACCCCGGAAACGGCAACAGCGAGACCAGCGCCATGCGCCAGTCCACCATGAACAGATAAGCCGCCGACAGCAGCACGGCCCCGGCACAGCGGCCCACGGTGGTGTAGAAATGCGCAGTCAGGCTGTGCAGGGTGCCGATGTCATCCTGCATCGCCTGCTTGACCTCGCCCGACGCCCGCTCGGTGAACCAGCCCAGCGGCACCTGGCTCAGGCGCTGGGCGATGGCCAGGCGCAAGTGGCGAGTGATGTGGTTGTCGGCCAGGTGCGCGACCGTCTCCGCAACTGTCATCAACAGCAGGCCCGCGAACAGGCTCGCCAGGCTGAGGCTGATGGTCAACCAGACCTCGCCCGATGCCTGGGCCATCGACGGCGCGCCGAGGGCGACCCTGGCGATATGCACAATGCCCCCCAGCGGCACCAGCGTCAGCATACTGCCCACACCGGCCAGCAGTGCCGCAGCGATCAGTCGCCCGCGCACCGGCCGCAACACTTGCGAGACCGCGCCGCGCCCCCTGGGTTTGGCCGCAGCCACATCCTTGTTACTCATGAAGTCTCCCTGACTGAATGAGCCTTTGCTCGCCCTTACCTTATCTTCCGAACGAGCGGCCAAAACCCTCAATCGAAACCTCAAGGAATTTTCAGGCAGGGGCGCGGACCGTCACCCAATAGCGGGTGCGCCGCACCACCTGGATCGGCAACGCGGCGGCCAGGTTGTCCAGCGCCAGGTCGGTGTTGTCCAGGTGCAATACACCGCTGACCCGCAGCATCGCCACCTCAGGCGCACAGCGCAGTACACCGGGGCGGTAGCGTCCCAGCTCGGCGATCAGTTCGTCGAGCCGGGTGCCATCGGCCACCAACACGCCCCTGACCCAGGCGATGCTGCGGTCAGTCACCGCCGCAGTCGGCTGCACGGTGTCCCTGGAAACCGTGGCGCCTTGACCTGCCTCCACCCGCGCACCTGCGCCATGGTCGGGCTGCACCTGCACGGCGCCCTCAAGCACGGCCAACTGGCAGTTGCCGTCGTCGCATTGGCGCAGGCTGAAACGCGTGCCCAGGGCATGAAACACGCCCTGGCGACTCTGCACCCGAAACGGCCGGGGTGACGGCGCGGTCGTGATGAAGACCTCGCCGGCCCGCAGCAGCACCAGGCGCTGGTCGTCATCGAACTGTACGTCAATTGCTGAAGCCGGGCCCAATACCAGGCGGGTACCGTCGGGCAATACCACTTCGCGAACTTCGCCGGTGCGGGTGCTATGGCCGGCACTCGCCAGCTGCCAGGCGTCGGTGCGGCGCACGCCGTAGGTGAGGCCACCGGCTGCGACCAACAGGCCCAGCAGGCGCAGGGTGCTCCGGCGATCGGGGGAGTCGGGAGCGTCGGGTTCGGCCAGGCTGTGCCTGGCCACCGGCGTGGGGATGCTGTGGAGTTTTTGCTCGAAGCCCAGCAGGCGCGTCCAGGCCAGTTCGTGATGGGGGTGTTCGGCGCGCCAGTGCAGGCAGTTGGCGTGGTCTTCGGCGCTGGCGTCATCGGCCCACAGGCGGGCCATCCAGGCGGCGGCGCGCTCGATGATATCCGGGGAGATTGGCTGCTCGGTCGACATTGCGCGGGTCAGCCGTACAGGGTCTGGTAGCAGGCCAGCAGGCCGGCGGCGATGTACTTTTCCACCGAGGAGACGGAGACCTGGAGCTTGGCGGCGATCTCGCGGTAGCTCAGGCCATCGAGCTTGCACAGCAACAGGGCCTGGCGCGCCTTGGGTGGCAGGCTGTGCAGAGCGGCGTCGATTTGGATCAGGGCCTCGATGGCCAGGACGCGGGTTTCTTCATCGGGGGCGCAGGGTTCGGGCAACAGGGCCAGGGCTTGCAGGTAGGCGGATTCGATCTGGCGGCGGCGGTAGAGGTCGATGACCAGGCCGTTGGCGATTTGGGTCAGGTGCCGCCGGGATTCGCCGGTGGGCGGGAGTTGGCCCTTGCGCATGAGTTGCAGGTAGACGTCGTGGGCCAGGTCGGCGGCGTCTAATGCGTTGCCCAGCTTGCGGCGCAACAGGGTACGTAGCCAGGCGTTGTGGTCGACGTATAGATTTTCAACCTGGCGTTGAAAGGCGAACTGTCCGATGTTCACAAACCTCTCCTTTTACCCAATGGGCCCGGGGGTGCTGGGGCGATTGGGCTGGTAATGATTTGCAAGACTATCGGCTCTGGGCTGCGGGTGCAATGCGGGGGGATGGCGGGGGGGATGGCGGGGTTATGGGTACATATCCGTTGCTGCGGTCACGGCTGCTATTGGTTCCGCTC
>NZ_JACAPM010000040.1:96091-194501 GCF_013385695.1 Pseudomonas sp. D8002 | reverse complement strand
GAACCATAAGTGGCCGTTACCGAAGAAACGGATATGTACTCAGCCAGACTGAACATATCTCATACCCCCCAACCCACCACGCAACTATTGGTTACAAGTTGGTGATAACCTCACCGTTCCCCCACCCAGACCCGTCTCCCCGATGCCCAGTGAACCCGCGCTGCTGTTACGTCACCACCGCCCTTTCATCGCGTTCTGGCTGGCGCGGATCTTCACCGCCAGCGGTTTCCAGATGCTCACCGTGGCCATCGGCTGGAACCTCTACCAACTGACCGGCAACGTGCTGGACCTGGGCTTGGTCGGCCTGGTGGAGTTCGTACCGCGGGTACTGTTCATGCTGCACACCGGCCATGTGGCCGACCGCTATGAACGGCGCAAGGTCGCAGCCATCTGCCAGACCGTTCAAGCGTTGATCGCGCTATCCCTGGCAATCGGCGGACTGACCGGCAATGTCACCCGCGAGATGATTTTTATCCTGGCATTCCTGCTGGGCGCAGCCCGCTCGTTTGAAATGCCCACCACCCAGGCCCTGCTGCCGAGCATCGTGCCCACTGCACTGTTTCCCCGCGCCGTGGCGTCGTCGCAGTCGGCGCAGCAATTGGCCACCATCGTGGCGCCGGCGCTGGGCGGTCTGCTGTACGCCTTTGGCAGTGTCTGGGTCTACGGCCCCACGGTGGTGCTGTACCTGATCGCCTGCGTGCTGACCCTCAACCTGCCCGCGCGCCAGACGCCGCTGAACAAGGCCAAGGCGACCATGGATTCGTTGCTGGCCGGGATTCGTTTTATCCGCAGTCGGCCGGACATCCTCGGCGCGATTTCCCTGGACCTGTTCGCCGTATTGCTGGGCGGCGCCACGGCCTTGCTGCCGGTGTTCGCCAAGGACATTTTGCTGACCGGGCCGTGGGGCCTTGGGCTGCTGCGCTCGGCGCCAGCGGTCGGGGCGTTGTTGATGTCGTTGTGGCTGGCGCGGTTTGCCGTCGACCGGCATGTGGGGCGGATCATGTTTACGGCGGTCGGGGTGTTTGGCGTAGCCACCATCGCGTTCGGCCTGTCGACCTCGTTCTGGTTCTCCCTGGCGGTGCTGGTGGTATTGGGCGCAGCGGACATGATCAGCATGGTGATCCGCGCCTCGTTCGTGCAACTGGAAACCCCGGACGAAATGCGCGGCCGGGTAAGCGCGGTCAACGGGCTGTTTATCGGCGCGTCGAATCAGTTGGGCGAGTTCGAGTCCGGGATCACCGCCCACTGGTTCGGCACCGTGCCCGCCGTGGTCATGGGCGGCATCGGCACGCTGGTGGTGACCGGGGTCTGGATCAAACTGTTCCCGACCCTGGCCAACCGCGACCGCATGCATGTGCCGGTGGAAGAGCCCGCCAAGGTTTAGAAGACCTTGTCGAGGGTGACGGGAAAGTCCCGCACCCGCTTGCCGGTGGCGTGATACACCGCGTTGGCCACCGCCGCCGCCACCCCGACTATCCCGATCTCGCCGACGCCCTTGGAACCAAGGGCGTTGACGATCTCGTCGTGTTCTTCGACAAACAGCACATCTATCTCGCCGATATCCGCGTTTACCGGAATGTGGTATTCGGCCAGGCTGTGGTTCATGGAGCGACCCAATGCGTGATCGACCTGGGTCTCCTCATGCAACGCCATGCCGATGCCCCAGACCACCCCGCCGAGAATCTGGCTACGGGCCATCTTCGGATTGACCACCCGCCCGGCCGCAATCGCACTGACCACCCGGCTGACCTTGATGGTGCCCAGGTCCTCATCCACCCGCACTTCGACAAACACCGCCGAATGCGTGGCAGAGGCATAGCCTTCGCGCTGTTTGCCCGGCTCGCAATCCACCTGCACTTCCAGCGCCTGCTCGCCGCTGTCTTGCACCAATTGCGCCAGGGAGATGCGCTGGTCACCGGCGTGCATCTGGCCATTCTCAAACCGCGCCGACTCAGCGTCTTTGAACGCCGGGTACGTCTTGCGCGCAATGTCCAACAGCTTGGCGTTCAACGCTTCACAGGCCTGTTGCACCGCGCTGCCCACCGACGACACGGTAAACGAGCCGCCCTGCAACGGCGCCGTCGGCAGCGATGAATCCCCCAGCAGGAACGTCACATCGCCTACCGGCACGCCGCTGGCCTGGGCGGCGATCTGCGCCATGACCGTGTAAGTGCCGGTGCCGATATCGGTGGTGGCACTGCTGACCGTGAGCTTGCCGAGGTGGTCGATGCGTGCCTTGGCGCTCGCCTTCATTTGCAGGGCCTCCCACACGCCACCGGCCATGCCCCAACCGATCAGTTGGCGACCATCGCGCATGCTTCGCGGCTCCGGGTTGCGCTGGCTCCAGCCAAAACGCTCGGCACCTTCGCTGTAGCATTCGCGCAACGCTTTGCTGGACCAGGGCTTGTCTTCGTTCTGATTGCGCTCGGCATAGTTGATCAGCCGCAATTGCACCGGGTCGATGCCCAGGGCGCAGGCCAGTTCATCCATCGCGCATTCCAGGCCGATCACCCCCAGCGCTGCGCCGGGGGCGCGCATGTCCAGCGGTGTGAACACGTCCAGCGGCACCAGCTTGTAGGTCAGCAGCACGTTATCGCAGTGATAAAGCATGCCGCTCCATTCCACCACGTGTTCGCTGAAGTCCTCGAAGCGCGAGGTCTGGCCGATGGCGGTGTGGCCCAGGGCAAGCAAGCGGCCATTGGCGGCAGCACCCAGTTGCAGGCGCTGCAAGGTGCGCGGGCGATAACCGAAGGTGAACATCTGCTGGCGCGTGAGGGTGACGCGCACCGAACGCTTCAGGGCCAGCGATGCCATCACTGCCAGCGGCAACTGGTACTGCGGGCGCAGACCGGAACCAAAGGCGCCGCCGACGAACGCGGCGAAGATCCGCACCTGGCTTTTATCCAGGCCGAAGACTTTCTGCACATAGGCCTGGCAGTTCTGCGGGCCCTGGGTCTTGTCGTGGATATGCAGGGTGCCGTCCGGCTGATACAGCACGGTACTGGCGTGGGGTTCCATGGGGTTATGGTGTTCGATGGGCGTGCTGTAGTGCAGATCCAGGCTCGTGGCGGCGCCGGTCCATTCGGCCTGGAAGTTGCCGCGCGGCTTGGGCGGTGTTTGCGGCGACGGGTGCGCCTGCTCCTGCAAGGCCAGCAGATCGGTCTCGGCAGGCTCGGCGGCGTATTCGATCTGCACCAGGGAACCGGCGTGGCGCGCCAGCTCCAGGTTGTCGGCAATCACCAATGCCAACGGCTGGCCGCTGTAGAGCACGCGGTCGTTGTACAGCGGGCGAAACGGCGAGCCGTCGGCAGCATCGGCATCGGCGTAGCTGTCGTCGTAGCTGGCCAGTTTCGGGCGGTTGAGGTGATCAAGCACCATCACCACACCGGGCAGCGCCAGGGCTTGGGACGCATCAATGCGGATGACCCGGCCCTTGGCGATGTTGCTCGACACCACGCTGCCGTGCAGCAAGCCATCCTCGGGAAACTCACCGGCATAGCGCGCTTGCCCGGTGACCTTGAGCAGACCGTCGACCCGGTCCAACGGTTTGCCGATTGCGCTCATGACGTGGCTCCTGCAACAGCAGCATCGCTCAGGGCGCGAATGATCGCGCGGCGTGCCAGTTTGATCTTGAAGCCGTTGTGCTCCAGCGGCTCGGCGTCTAGGAGCAGGGTTTCGGCGGCAGTGCTGAAAGTTTCGCGGCTGACGGACTGGCCGATCAGCGCGGCTTCCACCGCGCGATCACGCCATGGCTTGTGGGCGACGCCGCCCAGGGCCAGGCGGGCGTCGACGATCACATCGCCATCCAGCTCCAGCGCCGCCGCGACGGATACCAGGGCGAAGGCGTAGGAAGCCCGGTCACGGATTTTAAGATAGTGACTGTGGGCAGCCAGGTGGTCGGCAGGCAACTCGATGGCGGTGATCAGTTCGTCGTCGGCCAACTGGTTATCCCGCTGGGGTGCATCGCCCGGCAGCCGGTGAAAGTCGGCGAACTCGATGACCCGCGCACCACCCCGGCCCTGCACATGCACCCGCGCATCCAGGGCGGCCAGGGCCACGCACATGTCCGAAGGATGGGTGGCGACGCACTGGTCGCTGGCGCCGAGGATCGCGTGGATGCGGTTCAAACCGACCCGCGCCGGGCAGCCACTGCCGGGCTCGCGTTTATTGCAGGGCACGGCGGCGTCATAGAAGTAGTAGCAACGGGTGCGTTGCAGCAGGTTGCCGCCGGTACTGGCCATATTGCGCAATTGCGGCGAGGCGCCGGCGAGGATGGCCTGGGACAGCAGCGGGTAGCGTTCCTCGATCAGCGGGTGCCAGGCCAGGTCGGCGTTGCTCACCAGGGCACCGATCATCAAGCCGCCCCCGGGAGTTTCTTCCACGTCGCGAAGTGGCAGCCCGGTGATATCAATCAGGTGCTCCGGGCGGCTGATGTTCTCTTTCATCAGGTCCAGCAGGTTGGTGCCACCGGCGATAAACCGCGACGCCGGGCTGACCAGGTGCACCGCCTCCTGCACGTCGGCCGGCTTGCTGTAATGGAAGGGATTCATTGCTCACCTCCCTGCACGCGGCACGCCGGCAAGGCTTCTTCGATGGCATCGCGGATGTTGTTGTAGGCGCCGCAGCGGCAAAGGTTGCCGCTCATCAGTTCCTGGATCTGCGCGGTGTCGTGGGCGCGGCCTTCACGGGCCAGGCCCACCGCCGAGCAGATTTGCCCCGGCGTGCAGTAGCCACACTGGAAGGCATCGTGCTTGATAAAGGCCTGTTGCATCGGGTGCAGGTCGTCGCCCGAGGCCAGGCCTTCGATGGTGGTCAATTCGGCACCGTCGCACATCACCGCCAGGGTCAGGCAGGCGTTCACCCGTTTACCGTTGAGCAACACGGTGCAGGCGCCGCACTGGCCGTGGTCGCAGCCCTTCTTGGTGCCCGTCAGGTCCAGTTGCTCGCGCAGCAGGTCCAGCAGGGTGGTCCAGGGCAATACATCCAGTTGGATGGGGTCCCGATTGAGGGTCAGGCGTATCGGATGACTGACGAACGGCTTGGCCGCCGCGCCATTGGGGGTTGCGCTCATAAACACCTCACGGATTGGTGTGCAATCGCGGCGTTCAGAAAAGTCGCCGTCTTAGCGGTCCGACTTCCGGAGTTTATGAGCGTTCAAGGCAATTGATGGGTGGCGATCAGCGAATGCCGAGGGTGGTGACCAACTGGTTGCGCGGTGGGTTGATCGAGGTGTTGCTGTACTGGAACGTGCCGCCGGCTTCGACATTATCCAGCTGGAACGTATAGATGTAGCCCATCAACGTTCCCGCGCCGCTGCATGGCTGGCTGATGGAACCCACCTGGCAGACGGCGGTGGTGCTGATACGGGGCACCGACGCGCCGTCGAAAAATGCCTGTGGGCTGTTGCCCAGGCCGACTTCCATCACGTACACCAGTGTCTGCCCGCGGTGCGTGCACATCTGGGTGCTGTCGGCCCGCTCGGGAATGGTTTCAGTGCACTTGGCCGACTGAACCTTGAATACCCGCACCTCGCTCAACGCCGGTGCAGGCGCGCCCCACGCCGGTGCCGCACCGAGCCACAGGCCGATGCAACCGAACAGAGCTAGACTCCAGGCGCTGGCTTTTTTCATGCTGTCGATGACCCTGTAATAAACGTCGGCGCAGTATGCCTCAAGGCCATGATCAAGCCTATGCGCCACTGGCCCTCGGCTGCTGGTATGATGCGCCGCTTTTTCCGATCCTCTCTGGAACCACAGGCGCTTGGCGCAGTTTGTGCTTTGACTTAGAGGTCAACAAATAACGACGCAAAATAGCGTCACAGGGAGCAGGCATGCTGGAAAAGCTGTTTCAACTCAAGGCACACAACACGAATGTGCGCACCGAGATTCTCGCGGGCGTCACCACCTTCCTGGCCATGGCCTACATCCTGTTCGTCAACCCGAGCATCCTCGGTGAGACCGGCATGGACAAGGGCGCGGTCTTTGTCGCGACCTGCCTCGCGGCGGCCATCGGTTCCACCGTGATGGGCCTGATCGCCAACTACCCGATTGCCCTGGCACCGGGCATGGGCCTCAACGCATTCTTCACCTACACCGTGGTCCTGCACATGGGCCACACCTGGCAAGTGGCGCTGGGCGCGGTGTTCATCTCGGCAGTGCTGTTCTTCCTGCTGTCGATCTTCCGCATCCGCGAATGGATCATCAACAGCATCCCGCTGCCCCTGCGCTCGGCGATTGCGGCGGGTATCGGCCTGTTCCTGGCGTTGATCGCCCTGCACAACGCCGGCATCGTGGTCAGCAACCCGGCCACCATGGTGGGCCTGGGCGACCTGAAACAACCCGCGCCGATCCTCGCCACCCTCGGCTTCGCGCTGATCGTTGCGCTGGAAGCCCTGAAAGTGCGCGGCGCGGTATTGATCGGCATCCTGGTGGTGACCATCGCCTCCATCGTGCTGGGCTTCACCCCGTTCGGCGGCGTGATGTCGATGCCACCTTCGCTGGCCCCGACCTTCCTGCAACTGGACATCAAGGGCGCCCTGGACATCGGCCTGGTGAGCGTGATTTTCGCGTTCCTGTTCGTCGACCTGTTCGACAACTCCGGCACCCTGATCGGCGTCGCCAAGCGCGCGGGTCTCATGGGCAAGGACGGCCACATGCCGAAAATGGGCCGTGCGCTGATCGCTGACAGTACGGCGGCCATGGCCGGCTCGCTGCTGGGCACCTCGACCACCACCAGCTACATCGAATCGGCGGCGGGCGTGAGCGCCGGTGGCCGTACCGGTTTGACCGCCGTGGTGGTCGCGATCCTGTTCCTGCTGGCGCTGTTCTTCTCGCCACTGGCGGCCAGCGTTCCGGCCTTCGCCACCGCACCGGCGCTACTGTTCGTTGCCGTGCTGATGACCTCGGGCCTGGCCGAAATCGACTGGGACGACATCACCGTCGCCGCACCGGTGGTGATCACCGCCCTGGCGATGCCATTCACTTATTCCATCGCCAACGGCATTGCCTTCGGTTTCATCGCCTGGACCGCCATCAAGCTGCTTTCGGGCCGCTACCGTGAGCTGAACCCGGCGCTGGTGATCCTGTCGATTCTGTTTGTGATCAAGCTGGGCTGGTTCAACGCATGACTTTTGACGCCGCAAGCTACACCTTTCAACTGGAAGAAAAGGTCACGCGCCTGCGTGACCTGCTGGCGCCGTTCGACGCGCCAGAGCCTCAGGTTTTCGACTCGCCGTTGCAGAACTTCCGCCTGCGGGCGGAGTTCCGCCTGTGGCGCGAAGAGGGTCAGCGCCACTACGCAATGTTCTCCCAGGACGACAAGCGCACACCGATCCTCATTGAAGAGTTTCCGATTGCCAGCCTGCGCATCAACCAATTGATGCCGCAACTCAAGGCCGCCTGGCAAGCCAGCGCCGCCCTGAGCCACAAGCTGTTCCAGGTGGAGTTCCTCACCACTTTGGCCGGCGACGCGATGATCACCCTGTGCTATCACCGACCGCTGGACGAGCATTGGCATACGGCGGCGAACAAGCTGGCGGCAGACCTGAACGTCAGCATCATCGGCCGCTCCAAGGGCAAGCGCGATGTGATCGGCCGCGATTACGTGGTCGAGAAACTCGACGTCGGCGGTCGCACCTTCAGCTATCGCCAGCCTGAAGGCGCGTTCACCCAGCCCAACGGCACGGTGAACCAGAAGATGCTCAACTGGGCATTCGAAGCCCTGGGCGATCGCAGTGACGACTTGCTGGAGCTGTACTGCGGCAACGGCAACTTCACCCTGCCCCTGGCCACTCGCGTGCGCAAAGTGCTGGCCACCGAGATCAGCAAGACTTCGGTGAACGCGGCACTGAGCAACCTCGATGAAAACGCGGTGGATAACGTCACCCTGGTGCGTTTGTCTGCCGAAGAGCTGACCGAGGCCTTGAATGAAGTGCGGCCGTTCCGCCGCCTGCACGGCATCGACCTCAAGAGCTACGAGTTTGGCAGCGTGTTCGTCGACCCGCCGCGTGCCGGCATGGACCCGGACACCTGCGAGCTGACCCGGCGCTTCGAGAACATCCTGTACATCTCCTGCAACCCGGAGACGTTGGCGGCGAACATTGCGCAACTGCATGACACGCACCGGATTACCCAGTGCGCCATGTTTGACCAGTTCCCGTGGACGCACCACATGGAATCGGGTGTGTTGTTGACCCGGCGTTAAATCCCCAGCACTGCAAAAATCAAAATGTGGGAGCCGTCGAGCTTTAGCGAGGCCGCGATGGCGGTGGGTCAGACAGAAAAATGTCATCAGCCCCGCCGCCATCGCAGCCTCGCCAAGGCTCGACAGCTCCCACAGTGGATCGGTGTGTTAGCCGATATAGCCATCATGCCGATGGCTGGAAATACCCCGCCAACGCCCGCAGGTCCTGCTCGTTCAGCAACCCTGCAAAATACTTCAGTTGTATCCGCGCCAGCAGATACGCATGCCGCGCATCCGCCAGGTCGCGGCGTGCCGTGAACAGTTGCTGCTCGGCATCCAGCACATCGAGGTTGACGCGCTCGCCACCGGTCACGCTTTTCTTCGTCGCCGTCACCAGGGCGGTGGCCGAGCTGACCGCCATTTCATACGCCCGCACTTTGGCCGCGCCGCTGGTGTTGAGGTTGAATTGCTTGCGCAGTTCGATCAGCGTCCTGGCGGTCTGCGCGTCCAGTTCATATTGGGCCTGGGACAGTTGATTGGCGGCCTGGCGCGTCGACGCCGACACCGAGCCACCGGCGAACAGCGGCAGGCTGACCTGGATGCCGACGCTGTTGGTGTCGTACTTCTGGTTGTAGCTGCTTTCCGAATCCGAGCTGGTCTGGCGGCTGCTCGCATACAGGCTGACCTTGGGCATGTGCCCGGCGCGCTTGCGCTCCACTTCGTATTCGGCGACGTCCAGCGCGTGGTGCTGGGATTTGAGCTCCGGGTTGTTGGCCATCGCCATTTCCCGCCAGGTCTCGAAACGGTTGGGCTCCAGCGGCGGGATCTCGAACTGGCGAGTCAGCGGCGCCAACTCGTCTACCTGCAACGGCTGGCCCACAATCGCTTCCAGCTCGCGCAAGGCTGCGTCCTGGGTGTCCAGGGACTCGATCTCTTCGGCCTGGGCCAGGCTCAGGCGTGCCTGGGTTTCCAGCACATCGGTGCGGGTGCCCTCGCCGCCCTTGAGCAGCCGTTCATTGAGTTGCAGGCGCTCGGCATACGCGCGTTTCTGGGCGCGGCTCAGCTCGATCCGCTCCTGGGCCAGCAACGCCTGGCTGTAGGCGCTCAACACCCGCACGGCCAGTTCCTGGCTCTTGCTGCGAAAGCGTTCATCGGCAAACAGCGCCTGCGCTGCACCCTGGCGATAGCGCGCATAGGCTTCGTAATCGAGCAGCGGTTGTTGCAGGGTCAGGGTCGAGGCATAGCTGCGGTAATCGCGGTCGCTGGTGACGTTGCCCACCGCCGTCGACTGGGTGACTTCGGACTCATTGCGCGAGTTGTTGTAGCTCCAGGACAGGTTCGGCAACAGCCCGGCGCGGCCGATGATGCGGTTTTCCTCGCCGGCCTCGCGCTCCTGGATTGCCGCCTGAAACGTCGGGTCGTTGCGCAGGGCCAAGTCATAGGCGTCGAGCAATCCCAGCGCCTGAACCGATCCACTGCAGGCACAACACAGACCGAATAACAGCGCCTTCATTCTTCCACCAACGCCATGTGAGTCCGATCCAGCAAGGGTTTGAACAGGTAGTTGAGCATCGAGCGCTCACCGGTTTTGACGAACGCTTCCACCGGCATGCCCGGGCGAATCTGCAAGCCGTCGAGCTGGCGCATGCCAGCTGCACTGACCTGGGCGCGCAAGGTGTAATACGGCTCATCGGTGCGCTCGTCGACCTGGCGGTCGGCCGACACCAGCGTCACTTCACCGGCAATGCGTGGGGTGGTGCTCTGGTTGAACGCCGAGAACAGCAACTCCACCGGCAAGCCCGGGTGCACCTTGTCGACCATCTGCACCGGCACCCGCGCTTCCACCAGCAGTGGTTCGCCCTGGGGCACGATGTCCATCAGCGCCTGGCCGGGCTTGATCACGCCGCCTTCGGTGTACACCTCCAGCCCCACCACCACGCCAGCCGCCGGCGCGCGCACCAGGCTGTTGGCCAGTTCGAATTCGGCCGAGGCCAACCGGTTGCGCAAGTCGTCGCTGCGGGTGCGGGTTTCGGCCAGTTGGCCGCGCAGGTCTTTCTGGAAGTCTTCGCCGAGCTGGCGGATGCGCAGGCGCAGTTCAAGGACTTGCCGTTGCAACTGGCCGATGCGGCCGAAATCCTCGGCAATCGCACCGTCGAGCTGGGCATACAGCCGTTCATTTTCCAGCAGCCGATTGCGCGGAATGTAGCCGTCCCGCGCCAGCTCGCGCAGGCCTTGCAGTTGTTCATTCATCGCGGTGCGTTGCAGCACTTTGCTGGCCTGGGATTCCCGGGTGCCGCGCAATTGTGCCTCGGCCCCGGCGATGGTTTCCCGCAGGCCTTGCTGCTCCGTGGCCAGGGCCTGGGCGCGACTGCTGAACAGTTGCCGTTGCAGGCTCAAGGTGGCGGCGGCCTCAGGCTCGTTCAGCAGTTCGGGACCGAAGACGATGGCCGACAAGCCTTCGCTCTCGGCACTCAAGCGCGCTTCGCTGGCCCGGGACGCAATGAACTGGCTGCGCAAAGACTGCATCTGCCCGCGCAACGGGGTTTCCTTCAGGCGGATCAATACCTGGCCGGCGCTCACCACCTCGCCATCGCGCACCTCGATCCGCTCGACGATCCCGCCCGCGGGGTGCTGCACCGTCTTGCGGTGCCCCGACACCATGACCTTGCCGGACACCGCCACGCCCTTGTCCAACGGTGCCAGCGCGGCCCAGCCCAGGAACCCGGCAAACCCGCCGAGCACCAGCAACCAGCCCAGGCGCGCGTATTTTTTATCGTCCAGCGCCAGCACGTTGTTCACCGGCGGCACGCTGTTGTCCGTCACAAGCACAGGTCGGCTCATGCTTTTTTTCCTTCACCGAGGCGGTAGCTCATGCTCATCGCCGACACCGGTTTGGGCGGCGCGGTCGCCGGTTTCTGCGTGGCCTCCAGCACCCGCGCCGTGGGCCCGAACGCCTGCAACTGGCCGTCCCGCAGAATCAGTAATTGGTCCGTCAACGCCAGCACAGGGGTCTTGTGGGTGATCAGCACCAGCGTGCGACGCTGCGCCTTGAGCAAGGTGATGGCATGGAGCAAGGCCTGCTCGCCGGCCTCATCGAGATTGGAATTGGGCTCATCCAGTACGATCAGCGCAGGCACGCCGTACAGCGCTCGCGCCAGCGCGACACGTTGCTTCTGCCCGCCGGACAACCCGGCACCGCCCTCCCCCAGTTGGGTGTCGTAGCCTTGGGGCAACTGCAGGATCAGTTGATGCACGCCGGCCATTTGCGCGGCAGCGAGCACCTTGTCCGAATCCACGGTGCCGAAACGCGCGATGTTGTCGGCGATGCTGCCGGCGAACAGCTGGATGTCCTGGGGCAGATACCCAATGTGCGGGCCGAGTTGCTGCTTGTCCCATTGCGCCAGGTCCGCGCCGTCCAGCCGCACCTTGCCGGCCAAGGGCGCCCAGGCCCCCACCAGCAACCGCGCCAGGGTCGACTTGCCGCAACCGGAAGGCCCGATCACGCCCAGCACGTCACCGGCAGGCAGGCTGAACCCGAGGTTGGCCAACGCAGGCCGACGACTGCCGGGCGCACACGCGCTTACCTGTTCGACCGTCAACTGGCCGCTGGGCGCCGGCAAGCTCATGCGCTCGGTGCGCGCCGGGTTGGCCGCCAGCATCAGGGTCAATCGCTCATAGGCCAGGCGCGCCGAACTCCACTGTTTCCACACGCCGATCAGCTGGTCGATAGGGCTCAGTACCCGCCCCATCAGGATCGAGCCGGCGATCATCATGCCCGGCGTAATAGCCCCCTGCACCGCCAGCAATGCGCCCAGACCGAGGACCAATGACTGCAACGCCAGGCGTACGCCCTTGGACCAGGCACTGATGGCAGCGGTCTTTTCACTGGCCAGGTTCTGCGCCGCCAGAAACGCCTGGTGCTGGGCAAACCAGCGCGCACGCAGGGTTGCCAGCATGCCCATGGCTTCGATGGCTTCGGCATTGCGCAGGTTGGCCGTGGCCTGCTGGCTGGCGCTGATCGACAGCTGATTGGCCTGAGTCAACGGTGCCTGGCCGATGTGCTGGTTGGCCCACGCCAGCGCCATCAGCATCAGCGCACCGGCCAGCGCCAGGACGCCGAGCCAGGGGTGGAACAGGAAGATCACCAGCAAGTACACCGGAAACCACGGCGCATCAAAAAATGCGAACAGCGCCTGGCCGGTGGCGAACTGGCGCAAGGTCGTCAGGTCGCTCAACGCCTGCCCGGCCGCCTGGGTGCCGCCCTTGAGTTGCGCCTCGAACGCGGCGTCGTACACCCGCTGGTTCAGGCGCATGTCCATCTGTGTGCCAAGGCGGATCAACACCTGGCTGCGCACCCACTCCAGCGCGCCCATCAAGCCGAACAAGCCAAGGATCATCAGCGTCAGCATCAACAGGGTCATCGAGTTGCCGGAGGCCAGCACCCGGTCGTAGACCTGCAACATGTACAGCGCCGGGGCCAGCATCAACAGGTTGATCACTGCCGAAAACAAGCCAATGTTGAGGAAGCCACTTTTATAGGCCGTGAGAGCGGCCAGGGTTTCGTTGCCGGCATGGCGCATCGAGGGAGTCTCATGGGGGAAATCGGGAAGCGCCGCCCGCGTTTGACACGCCGCGCGCCGCTGCGCAGAATTTGTCACCGCCGTCGCCCTGGCCTTCGAAACTCACGGCGACGACGGGGTTTACGCAGCGAATGGGAGAGCGATCTTCCATTCGCTTTTTTCATTGCGCAGCCACATCAGGCAGCGAGTGCCCAGTCCTGTGCAACGTCCTGCACGCCTACCAGGGCGACGTCGGTGGTGGTTGCCGTAGCGTGTGCTGCCAGGCCGGCCGAGATCTCGTCGAAGGTGTTGGCGGTGGACAGGCCGAAGTCGTCCAGCAGGTTGTTGAGCACGGTTTCCAGTGCCGAGGTGTTGCCTTGCATCAGGCTGTAGATCACGTTCTGAACGTCGTTGCCGACGCGGCCTGCACCTTGTGCCGCGCTCAAGTCAAGGCCGTTGAAAGCCACTTTGAACGCATCGAGGGTGAAGTCGCTGCCATTGCCGCCGCCCAGGCCGGTGCCCAGTTGAACGTTATCCAGGTTGCCCCACAGGTAGTGGTTTTCGTTGTGGCTGGCTGGCAGCGCCGGGTTGAATACGTAGTGCAGGCCGTTGCTGGTGTTGCTGTCGGCAATGAACGCGTAGTCGGAATTGTTGGCGCCGTGGGTCGAATACTGGTCGCCGCTCAGGGAGCCGTTGCTGAAGCCGCCGGTGTTGCTGCTGCCGTGACCCGCAGTGTTGAACCCCAGTGCCCAGTCGGTCAGGTAGTCCGAGACGGAGTAAGCACCGAGCGCAGCTTCGTAACTAACAGAAATAGTCATCACTTAACCTCATTATAAACAACACGATTGATCAGCACGCTCATACAGCGCACTTTTTGCCCACCCTTGGGCAAAACCGTTGGTTGATAAAGTGCCGTGGCACCTTGATCAGAACTTGTATTCGAGCATCCCGCTCAACGTTCGCCCGCGCGCCAGGCTCAGGTTATTGGCGTCCCCCATCGCAACGAAGTAGGCCTCATCGGTGGCGTTTTCCAGCGCCAGGGCGATGTTCAATTGGTCGGTCATCCAGTAGCTGGCGTACAGGTCATAGAGGGTGTACTGGGGCCATAGCGCCTGGTCGATGAAGTCATAACCTTGTGAGTCGAGGTTCTCGCCATTGCCTGAGCTGTAGCGCACGCGGACGCCCATATCGAGTCGCTTTTCCAGGAAGCGCGCGCCCAGGGTCAGCGAGCCGCGATCAGCCGGCATATAGGTGGCGTTGCCCATGATCCGGCCACAGCTTTCCTTGTTGTTGGCGACATCGTCGTCCAGCACCTCATACGTGGTCACCGGGCGCAGGCCGGTCGTGCCGTTTGGCCGGGTGTAGCGTTCATAGCGTGTGGTGGACGGCCCGTTCTTCTTCGCCCCGCCCATGTAATAGTTCTTCGAGCAGAACTCATTACTGCCGATCATGTGGGTGTAACTAAGGTTGGCGTACGCCCGCCCCATGTCGTAGTTGAGCTGGTACTCCACCCCCCGAAAGCGCGTGGGGTTGGTGTTATTGACGTACGCCATCGTGCCGAGAAAACCGCCGACGGAGGTCTCCGGCAAACTGACGCTGTGATTGAGGAAAGAGAAGTTCTCGATCCGGGTATCGAAGTAAGCCACCTTCATGCCCAGGCGGTCGTCACCGAACAGCAGTCCCTCTTTGAATACGTTCACGCCCATTTCCCAGTCCCGCGACTCTTCGGGTTTCAGGAACGGGTTGGGAAACACCCGCTCTGATGAGCTGCCACCGTGAGGACGCCCGGTCATGAAGGTTTCCGTTACCGCCGGCGGGCGCCAGCCCTTGCCCCAGCGGGCGTAGAGTTGCATCCAGTCCAGCCCCGGCTTTATGCCGATACCGAACGTGGGAGAGAACTGGCCCTCTTCTCTATCAATGTCGAACACTTCCTCGACACGCTTGGCACCTACCGTGCTGCTGTAGAACCGATCGCGCCGGTAGAGCGTCATCCCGGTGACCCCTTCCAGCCGATAGCGGTCGTACCGCAAGCCCGCATCCAGCGTCAGCCAGTCGCCATATTCGTACTGCAGGTTGTTGAACAGGCTGGCGATGGTGCGTTTGCCACCGGGCGTCCCGCCTTCAACGTAAGGCAACAGGCCGGAAAGGTTAGTGGCCTCGACCTTGTTGGTACTGGGCTTGAACTTGTCTTGATACACCTCCACGCCGTAGTTCCAACTCACATGACCCAACGCATCGAAGTCGAACCGCGATGTGTTGTCGCCCTGTACACCCCAGGTATCGGTCTGAAAATGATCCGTGTAGCCCGCCACATAGTTGCCGGAGGTCAGCGACGCGGTGTTGGGCGCATTGTCCCGGTCCATCTGTGTGGTGACGTAGTAGACCTTGGCCTTGAAATCGATCAGCGGGTTATCCGGCGTGTAGCGATAATCCAGTCCGACGTTCCTGGCATTGAGGTTGTTCTTGCTGACGCGTTGGTAGTACACGCTCTGGTTATCCGGGGCGGTGTAGGCCCACGCGTCATTGCTGTCGCTGTCACTTTCCAGGTAGCTCAGTTGCACCCGTTGGTCATTGGGCAGGTTCAGGCCGAACTTGACGATTTGCGAGCGGGTCACGCTGCCGGTGTCACCGACCTCACTGTTCAGCCAATCGTCGAAGGCCGCAGGCTGGGAGTCACGGGCGCGCAAATGAGTACCCAGTTTCTGGTCGTTGTGGGTACCGGCGCGGTAGTCGCCAAAATGCCGTTCGCTGTACCCCAGCAGCACGTCGCCGCGCTCGTCGCCAAAGGCAAACACACCGCTGCCGTTGAAATAGGTGCCGTTACCCAGTTCACCAATCCCGCTACCGGCACGCAGACGCCCGCCATAGTCCTTGCCATCGGCCAGGAACTCACTGGCCTCCAGGGTCTTGAAGGATGCAATCCCGCCCAACACGGCAGCACCGCCCTGCCCGGACTGGCTGCCCTTGTCGATTTCGATGCTGGAGATGAATTCCGGGTCGATCAACATCGTGCCGTTGCGCTGCTGGTGGCCGTTGACGTTGAAGTTCTGGCGCATGCCGTCGATGTTCATGTTGACCCGGCCGTAGTCCTGCACGCCGCGGATGTTCACCGACAGGCCCGGGTCACGCTGGTTGACGGCGGTGTACACGCCGGCGGTTTCTTCGAGCATGTCGGCGGCGTGGCGTGGTGGGCGTTTGTCGATCTGCTCGCGACTGATCACGGCCACCGAGCGCGGTGTGTCATACACCCAGTCGCTTGGCTTGCCGTTGGTGTTGCCGGTGATGGTGGTGGTGCCCACGGTCAGCGCACCGTCATGGTCGGCGCCGACGCGAGTCAGCGTCACCTGCCGGTCCCCGGTAAAGCGGTATTCCACCGGTGCACTGCCCACCAATCGGCCGAGGCCTTCCTGGGCGCTGTAACGGCCCTTGAGCGCGGTGCTGGTGAGGCCTTGCAGGCGCGCGCTGTCGAACAACACTTGCAACCCGGCCTGGTCGGCGAACGTCAGTACGGCAAGGCCCAAGGGTTGCGCCGCAATATCAAACGTCAACGTGACAGGCTGTGATTCACCGACTGGCGCCTCGGCGGCCTGCACCTGGCAGGCGGAGGCTAACAGCCCCAGGTGGATGGCAAGGGCCAACCGGCTACCGGTGTTGCGCCCCTTGGTGATTGCAGACATCGACGTTATCCCTTCGCTGACCATTCTTGTTTATGCGAATACTTCTCACTTAACAGGACGTGTCAGGCGTCGGAACTCAGTAAGGTTTTTTTGAAAGTTTTTTCAAAGGACGTAAACGGGGCCCGGCCCCCCATCAATAGATCAGGCTCAGCCCCGCCAGATCAAAGCGCTGCACCTGTAATTCTTCGGTCAGGGTGCCGAGGGCCGTGTCGAGCATATCGAGGCGGAACACGCCGCTGACTTCACGGGTGCCGAGGTCGGCATTGGTCAGCACCACCTTGCCCGGCCGGTAGCGGTTGAGCTGTTCGATGACCTTGGCCAGCGGCAAGCGGTCGAAGATCAGCACACCGCGACGCCAACTGGTGGCACGCTCCAGGTCGAAGTCGTCGAGGGCGACCACGCCGTTCTCCGGGCTGTAGCGCGCAGCCTGGCCTTCCTTGAGCACAGTTGCTTTCTGCGGCAGCGCCTGCAGCGTGACGGCCACACTGTGCTGCAACACTCCGACCCAGGCCTGCCGGTCGTCCTCACGCTCGACCACAAACCGCGTGCCCAGGGCACGGGTTTGCCCGCTGGCGCTGTGCACCACGAACGGCCTTTTTTCCTCACCGGCCATGGGCGCCACATCAAAGATGGCCGAGCCCTTGATCAGGCTGATGCGCCGCTGCACACCGTCAAACTCCAGCTTGATCGCACTCGCAGAATCCAGTTGCACGCTGCTGCCGTCCGCCAGGTGCACGGTGCGCACTTCGCCTTTTTGGGTGAAGTAATCGGCCTGCATCTGCAGCAGCGCCTCAGGCC
Organism: Pseudomonas sp. D8002; assembly: GCF_013385695.1. NCBI lineage: Bacteria > Pseudomonadati > Pseudomonadota > Gammaproteobacteria > Pseudomonadales > Pseudomonadaceae > Pseudomonas > Pseudomonas sp. D8002. The sequence continues at coordinate 177,286 of NZ_JACAPM010000040.1, read as the reverse complement.
CGCGCACCCAGCCGACGCCCGCCACCACCAGCAACAGCGCAACACTCGCCGCCATGCGCCACGGCCTGCGCCGACGAGGGCCGCGCACCGGCGCAGCGGTAGCGGGCGGCCGCTGGCGATGCACCGTCTCATCGCGATGCACCTCGCCCAGCGCCGCCCACGTCTGCTCGGCAAAACGCAGCGCCGCTTCATGGCGGCTGTCTCTGGCGATCCATTGGCGCAGCTCGGCCTGCTCCTGATCGGTCAGGGCGCCGGCGTGCAGGCGCACCGCCCAATCGGCAGCCGCCTCGGTAATGCTGTGCTGTTGCGGACCCGGGCTATTCACGTGTGAATCTCGAATTTTTCGTTATATAACGCTGTGACGTCTGACCCCAGGTTTGTCGGTAATTCATTCGTCGGACGGCCCCGCCTCACCTTCCTGCAAACGCTGCATGACATACGCCAGCGCCTTGGCCAGGTGCTTTTGCACTGAGCTGTCGGAAATGCCCAGGTGGCGCGCGACCTGGGCATGGGTCATGCCCTCGATCCGGTTGAGACGGAAAATCTGCCGGGTACGCTCCGGCAATTCCGCCAGTGCCTGCTTCAATGCCTGCCGCTGTTGCTGCGCCATCGCCTGAGCCTCCAACCCGGCCATTTCATCTTCAATCTCGGCCAGCGCCTCATGGGGCACGGAGTCGGTCTTGCGCCGCGCCTCCTGGCGGATATGGTCGATCAGCAGATTGCCGGCCGTGCGATAGAGATAGCCCTGGGAGTTGTCGATGCGCTCGCCGGCCGGCTTTTGCGCCAGGCGCAGGAAACTCTCCTGCACCAGGTCTGCGGCCAACTGCGGGTCCCGTACCTTGCGTGCGAGATACCCGCGCAGGGTATCGGCGTGCTTGAGAAACAGGCCTTTGAGATCCACGTCCGACAAACCGACTCCCTGGAATGTTAAGGAAACAGGCGGGCATCTTAAGCGTTGTCGAGAATGATTTTCAATTGATATCAACTCTGATCCACACAACGGTGGTTTTCATTCTGCGTTCGGTAATCGAACGGTTCCCACCCACGCGATTGACAAAATTAACCATTCAGTACATTTTATCGACATACATAAAAACAACAGTGGAGAACCCTCTATGCCGCCCATCGTGCTGGTGCTCAACGGCCCCAACCTCAACCTGCTCGGCACTCGCGAGCCCGCCACTTATGGCCATGAAACCCTGGCCGACCTTGCTGCCCTGTGTGGCCGCAGCGCCGAGCAACTGGGCCTGAAAGTCGAATTCCGCCAGACCAACCACGAAGGCGAATTGCTGGACTGGATCCACGGCGCCCGCGCCCGTTGCGCCGGCATCGTGATCAACCCGGCAGCCTGGACCCACACTTCGGTGGCGATCCGCGACGCGCTGGTGGCCAGTGAAGTACCGGTGATCGAAGTGCATTTGTCCAACGTGCATGCCCGGGAAGCGTTCCGTCATCACTCGTTCGTGTCGCCGATTGCCAAGGCGGTGCTGGCCGGGTTTGGCAGCCACGGTTATCACCTCGCCCTCGAACATTTCAGCAAGAACTTGAAGGGATGAGCGCGGTGTCCAAACGTCGAATTCTGGCCGGCCTGATAGGCGCCGGCATCCAGGCTTCCCGTACTCCGGCCTTGCACGAGCGCGAAGGCGATGCACAGGGCCTGCGTTACCTGTATCGCCTGATCGACCTCGACCAGTTGCAAACAGATGCCCGCGCGCTGCCCGACCTGTTGATGGCCGCCGAGCAGATGAACTTCACCGGCTTGAACATCACCTACCCGTGCAAGCAGGCGATCCTGCCGCTGCTGGACGAACTGTCGCCCGAAGCGCGGGGCATCGGCGCGGTGAACACCGTGGTGCTTTGCGACGGTAAACGCATCGGCCACAACACCGACTGCCTGGGCTTTGCCGAAGGCTTTCGCCGGGGCTTGAGTGATGTGGCTCGAAAGTTCGTGGTGCAGATGGGCGCGGGCGGCGCCGGGGCGGCAGTCGCCCATGCGCTGCTGGGTGAAGGCGTGGAACGCTTGAGTATTTTCGACATGGACGCCGAACGTGCCCGCAGCCTGGCGAACAACCTCAACCAGCATTTTGGTACCGGCCGGGCGCAGGCCGGCAATGACCTGGAAAGCGCCATGGCCGAGGCCGATGGCCTGGTGAATACCACGCCGATGGGCATGGCCAAGCTGCCGGGCATGCCCGTGCCGTTGGGCACCTTGCGCGCCGACTTGTGGGTAGCGGAGATCGTGTACTTCCCACTGGAAACCGAACTGCTGCGCAACGCCCGCGCCCTGGGTTGCCGCACCCTGGATGGCGGCAACATGGCGGTGTTTCAGGCGGTGAAGGCGTTTGAGTTGTTCACTGGCGAAGTGGCGGATGCAGAGCGCATGCTCGCGCACTTCCAGAGCATGACCACCCAACTGTAGAAACCGGATTAGAAATGTGGGAGCGGGCTTGCTCGCGAATGCGGAGTGTCAGCCACCGGATGTTTTACTGACCCACCGCATTCGCGAGCAAGCCCGCTCCCACATTTTGCTCGGTGTTGAACTCAAGCCTGCAGGTAGCGCAACACCGACTCGCAGATCATCGCCCGATGCCGCTGCTTGACCGCCTCATCCGACAACTCGATCTGAAAGATCTCGCTGAAGGTGTGGCGGTTCGACACCCGGTAGAAGCTGAACGAGTTGATCAGCAAGTGCACGTCCAGCGGCTCCAGCCCTTCCCGGAACAACCCCAACTCGGCGCCCCGGCGCAACGTGGTGCCAAGGGCTTCGAGGATGTTGCTGTTCATCGCCTTGATCGACGTCGACTGCTTTACATACTCGGCGTTGTGGATGTTCTCGATGCTCACGATGCGCACAAAATCCACGTTCTGATCGTGGTGATCAAAGGTGAATTCCACCAGCCGGCGGATCGCTTCCCGGGGCTCCAGGGCCGTCAGGTTCATCCGTGTCTCGGTGTTGCGAATGTCGCCGTAGAGTTTCTCCAGCACCTCGACGTAGAGCTGCTCCTTGCTGCCGAAGTAGTAATAGATCATGCGCTTGGAGGTCTGGATACGCTCCGCGATCGCGTCCACCCGGGCGCCGGAAAGGCCCTGGGTGACAAACTCGACGATGGCTTCCTGGAGAATGTTCTCGCGGGTCTTTTCCGGGTTGTTCTTGCGGCTCTTGCGCGGTGCGGTGGCCGCGGCGGGAAGCTCGGAGGTCAGGGTCATGGTGCGCTCACGGCCTTAGGTGCAGGCGCTGATTATGGGCCGCGCCGCACGCCGAAGGAAGCGCCGGCACCTTACAACCTGGCCTGGCGCACCGCACCGCTGCGGGACTTGGCCATGGCCGCCAGGCGCACCGCCACGTTGGCCGCACCGTAGCCGGCGTAACCGTTCTTGCGCTGGATGATCTCGAAGAAAAACCGGCCCTCGAACGGTTCGGTATAAACGTGAAACAGTTCACCGCCCTGGGCATCGCGGTCGTAGAGGACGTTGTAATACGCGAGCTGGCTGAGGAACTCGTCATCGAAATCAAACCGCGCCGCCAGGTCATCGTAATAGTTCAGCGGGATATCCAGCAGCGGCACGCCCGCATCCTTGGCCCGGCTGACCTCGGCGAAAATGTCCGCGCAGTCGAAGGCAATGTGGTGCACGCCCGAGCCGCGATAGCTCGACAGCGCGTGGGAAATCGCGGTGTTGCGGTTCTCGGAAATATTCAGCGGCAGGCGAATCGAGCTGCAACGGCTGCGCAGTGCACGGCTTTTCACCAGGCCATAGGGGTCCGGCAGCACCACTTCGTCGTCGGCTTCGAAATCCAGCAAGCTTTTGTAGAACAACACCCAACTGTCGAGGCTGTCGGCGGGCAAGGCCATGGCCATGTGGTCGATGCGCAGCAGGCCGCCGCTGGCGGCGTTCGCCGGTTGCAGGTTGAAGTCGGTGTCGTAGAGGCCGCCTTCGCTCTGATCGACGAGGTAGATCAGGCTGCCATCCGGTGCACGCACCGCTGCCAGCTCCAGCTCGTTGGGGCCGACCAGCCCACGATACTGCTGGCCCTTGTAGGCCACCGCCCGCTCCAGGGCCTTGGCGCTGTCCTTGACGCGGATCGCCGTGGCGCACAACGACGGGCCGTGGGCCTCGAAGAAGTTATGGGCGAAGGAATAGGGTTCGCAATTGAGGATCAGGTTGATATCGCCCTGGCGCAACAGGCTGACGCTCTTGGATCGATGCTGCCCGGCCTTGACGAAGCCCAGGCGCTCCAGCCATGAAGTGAGCTTGGCGCCGAGGTTCTCATCCACGGCAAATTCCAGGAATTCAATGCCGTCGTATTCGCTGGCGGCCGGGGTTTCAAACAGGATCTCGGGGACCTGCGTCGCTTCTTGCTCCAATCGCTGGCGGGTTTTCTCTTCGAGGTACAGCAGCGAGCGCAGGCCGTCGGCGGCATTCGCCCGGGTCGGCGCGGCGCGGAAGCCGTCGTTGAAGATTTCCAGGGACAACGGCCCGGTGTAGCCGCTCTTGATGATCGGGGCGAGAAAGCCCGCCAGGTCGAACTCGCCCTGGCCTGGGAAGCAGCGGAAATGCCGGCTCCATTCCAGTACATCCATCGCGAGGATCGGTGCATCGGCCATCTGCACAAAGAAAATCTTGTCGCCGGGAATCTCGGCAATCGCACTCGGGTCGCCCTTGAGAGACAGGGTGTGGAAGCTGTCGAGCAACACGCCCAGGCTCGGATGATCGATCTTGCGCACCAGGTTCCACACCTGCTGCCAGATGTTGACGTGCCGGCCCCAGGCCAGCGCTTCATAGCCGATGCGCAAGCCCCGGCGGCCAGCGTGTTCGGCCAGCAGGCTCAGGTCATCCAGCAGAATGCTTTCATCGCCCACGGAATCGGCTGACGCGTTACTGCACACCAACACCAGGTCGGTGCCCAGCTCCTGCATCAAGTCGAACTTGCGCTCGGCCCGCTCCAGGTTGCGTGTCAGGCGGTCGCGGCGGCAGCCCTCAAAGTCCCGGAACGGCTGGAACAAGGTGATGGCAATGCCGAGGTCGGCGCACATTTGCTTAACTTCACGCGGACTGCCGTCGTAATACAGCAGATCGTTTTCGAAGATTTCCACGCCATCAAACCCGGCAGCCGCGATGGCTTCGAGTTTTTCCGGCAAGGTTCCGCTCAAGGAAACGGTGGCGATGGAGCGTTGCATGGGGCGACTCCCGGCATTGAGGCATGTCTTGTTTACGGCAAATTATTGGCCGCCAGGTTCATCACAGCAATTGAAATGTACGAACCGGTTAGTTTTATGGGCGATTATCGAACAGAATGGCAATCGGCGAATTGACGATTTTTTAGCCGCTGCGCACCATCGACAGCACATTGAGCCCCGCTTCCATTGAGCGGCCTCGGTTAACCAAGACCCTGAACACACCATAAAAATTTCAAAAAAACGGGTACTTCCTCATGCCTTCGCAAAATCCCGCCGTGGCCGTGGGCCACAGCAATCCCCATAGCGGCATCGGTGACAAAATCCGTGGCGCCATGGCTGTCGGTAAAACCCGCTGGGGCATGCTGGCCCTGGTGTTTTTCGCCACCACCCTGAACTACATCGACCGCGCCGCCCTCGGCGTGATGCAACCGATCCTGGCCAAGGAAATGAGCTGGACGGCGATGGACTACGCCAACATCAACTTCTGGTTCCAGGTGGGTTACGCCATCGGCTTTGTGCTGCAAGGCCGGTTGATCGACCGGGTCGGCGTCAAGCGCGTGTTCTTCTGCGCGGTGTTGCTGTGGAGCCTGGCCACCGGCGCCCACGGCCTGGCCACCTCGGCGGTGGGCTTTATGGTCTGCCGGTTCATTCTCGGGCTGACCGAAGCCGCCAACTACCCGGCCTGCGTCAAGACCACCCGCCTGTGGTTCCCCGCTGGCGAGCGTGCCGTGGCCACCGGGATCTTCAACGCCGGCACCAACGTCGGCGCGATGATGACGCCGATGCTGCTGCCGCTGATCCTCCACGTGTGGGGCTGGCAGGCGGCGTTCCTGTGCATGTCGGCACTGGGCGGGATCTGGCTGGTGCTCTGGGGCTTGAAGTACTACAACCCGGAAGACCATCCAAGCGTGAAGCAATCGGAACTGGACTACGTGCAACAGGAAGTCGAACCGGAACAACCCCGCGTACCGTTCAGCCGGATCCTGCGGATGCGCGGCACTTGGGCCTTCGCCCTCGCCTACTCGATGACCGCGCCGGTGTTCTGGTTCTACCTGTACTGGCTGCCGCCGTTCCTGAATCAGCAATACAACCTGGGCATCAACGTGACCCAGATGGGCATCCCGCTGATCATCATTTACCTGACGGCGGACTTCGGCAGCATCGGCGGCGGGATCCTGTCTTCGTTCCTGATCGGACGCGGGATGAACCCGATCAAAGCGCGGCTGCTGTCGATGTTGCTGTTTGCCTGCTGCATCGTCGGAGTGATCATGGCCGCCGGCTCCAGCCACCTGTGGGTCGCGGTGTTTGCGATTTCCCTGGCCATCGGCGCGCACCAGGCCTGGACCGCCAACATCTGGAGCCTGGTGATGGACTACACGCCCAAGCACATGATGAGTACGGTGTTTGGTTTTGGCGGCATGTGCGCGGCCATCGGCGGGATGTTCATGACCCAAATCGTCGGCCATATCCTGACCGTGACCAACAACAACTACACCGTGCTGTTCACCCTGATTCCGGCGATGTACTTCATCGCGCTGATCTGGATGTACTTCATGGCGCCGCGCAAGATTCCGACCGTCGAGGTCTGAGTTTCCTACCTGCGCCGCTGCTGCCAGGCAGCGGCCAACCCGCTCAGGCAAATCACCCCGATCCCGACCACGGTGGTCAGGTCCGGGGTGTGGCTGAACACCAGCCAGCCCAACAACCCCGCAAACACGATCTGGCAATAGCCGAACGGCGCCAGCAGGGCCGGCGCTGCGAAGCGGAAGGCCTGGGTCAGCATCAAGTGTGCGGTCATCCCGCAAGTGCCCAGCGCCAGCATCAGCACCCCGTGCCACAGGCTCGGTACTTGCCAGAAGAACGGCACCAGCGCACTCATCACCAAGGTATTGCACAACCCGGCGAAGAAGTTGCTGGTGGTGGGGGTGTCGTACTTGCTGAGGATGCGGGTGAGCAGTTGGTAGAAGCAGAAGAACAACGCCGACGTCAGCGGCAACAACACCGCGGGGGTGAACAGCTCACCGCCCGGGTGCACAATGATCAGCACCCCGATAAACCCGCAAATCACCGCCAGCCATTGGCCGCGGGTCACGTGTTCGCCCAACAGCGGCACCGACAACGCGGTGACCAGGATCGGCGCAAGAAAGTTGACCGCCGTGGCCTCGGCCAACGGGATAAAGTGCAGCGCCGCCGTAAAGAACAGGCTGGTGCCCAGCAGGCACAACGCCCTCGCCACTTGCAGTAAAGGGCGTTTGCTGCGCAGTACCCGCAGGCCCGATTGCGGCAGGAAGATCCCGGCCATCAACAGCGTGTGCACCAGGTAGCGGGCCCACACCACCATCACGATCGGGTAGAACCCGGCCAGGTATTTGGACAGCGCGTCGTGGCTGGAAAACAGAAAGGTCGCCACCACAATCAGCAAAATGCCTTTGAGCGGGTGGTTGACGCCGGAAAGTGGGGTACTGAGGGTCATTGCATTCTCTTGAGTGGCAGGCTGAAATGACCGCCGCATACCGCGGCATAATCTAGAACGGGTAAAGCGCCTCGCTCAAGAGCATAACCAAACACTGTTCGAACAGCGCACTAAATTGCGGTTTTCCAGTCCAACGCTTCACGCCGCCCCGCCCACTGCGCGTTTTTTAACCAAGGCTTTCTCACCATGAAAAAAACCCTGTTGATTCTTTCGACCCTGACGCTGCTCAGCGCCTGCGACAAGCAAGCCGAGACCGCCAAGACGCCCGCCCCGCCGTCTGTCCAGGCAACGTTGGTACCGCAAGTGCTGCCCACCGACAAATGGGTCGGCAAGTGGATTGGCGTCGAAGGCCTGAACCTGACCATCGCCAAGGACGACAGCATCGGCCGCGGCCACTATGTACTGACCATGAAATACGGCCTGGATGACGACGATTCCGGCACCTTCAAGGGCCAGGCATCCGAAGACGGCATCACCTTTGAACGCCCGGACGGGCCGCAGATCCTGAGCGCTGGCGACGGCGAAGCCACTGGCCTGAAATGGCTGGCCGACAAGAAGGACTGCCTGATCGTCGACACCGGCGAAGGGTATTGCCGCGACTGACACAAGCTTCATACAGGTCGGACGACACAGCGTTTAGCATCGTCAGACAGCCGGACTGGCGCCAACCCTACACACCAACAACACTGAGCTGCAGGTTCACAAAGAGGATTGCCACATGCTATGGAAAAAAGGCCGACGCAGCGACAACGTGGTAGACGCCCGCGATGACAGCGGCGGCGGTGGCATGCGTTTTGGGGGCGGCAAGGGCCTGAGCCTGACGGCCATCGTGCTGATCGTCGGCATCGGCTGGCTGACCGGCCAGGACCCGATGCAGATCCTCGGGCAACTCAGCGGCCAGCTCACCGAGCAAGCGCCCTCCGTCAGCCCGCAAACCCGTCAGGCGCCGCCGGCCAATGATGAACAAGCCGACTTCGTGCGCGCCGTCCTCGGCGACACCGAAGACACCTGGGCCCAGGTGTTCCAGGAAAACGGCCTGACCTACAAGAACCCCAAACTGATCCTGTTCCGTGGCCGGGTGAACTCCGCCTGCGGTGGCGCCACGTCCGCCAGCGGGCCGTTCTATTGCCCGGCAGACCAACAGGTATACCTGGACCTGGATTTCTTCCGGGAAATGTCCCAGCGCTTCAAGGCCGCCGGCGACTTCGCCCAGGCCTACGTGATCGCTCATGAAGTCGGACATCACGTGCAGACGCTGCTGGGCATCTCGGCGAAGATTCAGGCAGCCCGCCAGCAAGGCCGGCAGATGCAAGGCGACGGCGGCCTGCTGGTGCGACAGGAGCTGCAAGCCGACTGCTTCGCCGGGGTGTGGGCCAACCGGGCGCAAAAGCGCCTGAACTGGCTGGAGCCCGGCGACATTGAAGAAGCACTGAATGCGGCCAACGCGATTGGCGATGACCGCTTGCAGCAACAGGGCCAGGGCCGCGTGGTGCCTGACTCGTTTACCCACGGCACCTCGGCACAGCGGGTTCGCTGGTTCAAGACCGGCTTCGCCCAGGGCCAGATCACTCAATGCGACACCTTTACCGCCAAGAGCCTTTAAATGAATAAACGACTGGGTCTGCTGTTAGGTTTGTTGATCACCTGTTCCTCCTCCACCTGGGCTGCCGAACATGGCGTCAAGGTGGTCAGTCCCGATCGTTTTCACCTGGATGCCGGCGACCTGAGCGTCGGCTTGAGCCAGGACTGGCGCCAGCCGCTGCCTCAAGTTACCCGCGCGCTGATCATCGTGCATGGCCGTTTGCGCAACGCGATGACCTACCTGGACAGCGGCGAAAAAGCGGCCGAAGCCGCAGGACAAAACGCCAATACCCTGGTGATTGCGCCACAGTTCCTCAACCAGACCGACCTCAAGCGCAACCAGATCGACAGCCAGACCCTGCGCTGGAACAGTAACGACTGGATGGCCGGCGAGCCGTCCACAGGCCCGGGCCAGATCAGCTCCTACGGCGCGCTGGACCAGATCATCAAGCACCTGGGCAACCGCAAGCTGTTCCCGAACCTGAAGGAAATCGTGGTGGCCGGCCATTCCGGTGGCGGCCAGGTGGTGCAGCGTTTTGCGCTGACCGGGCATGATCACCCGCTGCTGCAAACCGAGGGCATCAGCCTGCGTTATGTGGTGGCCAACCCGTCGTCCTACGCGTACTTCAGCCCACAGCGTCCGGTGAAATTCGATGTTGCCAGTTGCCCGGGCTTCAACGACTGGAAGTACGGCATGCAAAACCTGCCGGCCTACGCCAAGGGGCAAAGTGCCGAGCAGCTGGAGCAGGCTTACGTTTCGCGTAATGTCACTTACTTGCTGGGCCAGCAGGACACCGACCCGAATCACCCGGCGCTGGACAAGAGCTGCGGTGCTGAAACCCAGGGCGCGTATCGCTTGATTCGCGGGCACAATTATTTTGACTACCTCAAGCAGCGGCACCCGCAGTTGGGCCACAAGCTGGTTGAAGTGCCGGGGGTTGGGCATAACGGGGACAAGATGTTTACGTCGCCTGAAGGGCAGAAAGTACTGTTCCAATAACCGCTGAAGAAACCGGATCAAAAATGTGGGAGCGGGCTTGCTCGCGAATGCGGTGGATCAGTCAGCCTATGTATTGACTGACACACCGCATTCGCGAGCAAGCCCGCTCCCACATTGGATTTTCATCGACCGGACTAAATCATCCGGCGCAATACCGCGCAATCTTCGGCATGCCAATCCGCCAGCTCCGGCCACGGGTTTTCCGGCAGATTGACCAGCACAGTCTTCGTCCCCGCCGCCCGCCCGCAATCCAGATCAAACCGGTAATCACCGACCATCACCATCTCTTGCGGCGCCACTTCCCACGCTCGCGCCAGCTTCAACAAACCACCCGGGTCAGGCTTGGGCGGCGCATCATCACGCCCCAACACATCCTCGGCCGCAAAGCAGTCCGCCAGGCCGATCGCCTGCAATGTCACATGGGCCAGCTCCCGCGCATTGCGCGTCAGGATGCCCAGGCGATAACCCCGCCCGGCCAATTCCCGCACCAACTCCACCGCCCCCTCCGCCGCCACCGAACCCAGCGCCAACTCACGCTCATGCGCAAGCAACCACGCATGCTTGGCCGCTGCTTCATCGGCGGGCAACGCCGCCAGGTGCGTAAGAATGTCGTCAGTCGCCGGAATATCCAGGGCCACGCGGATCGCCGCAAAATCATGCACGGCCACCGTCAGGGTGCCATCCATGTCGAACACCCAGTGCTTCACATCACTGAGGCTCATGCCCAATCCTTGCGATGACGAATCAAGCCTTCCTGGGTAACCGATGCCACCAGTTGCCCGGCGCGGTTGTACACGCTGCCCCGGGAGAACCCACGGGAATTGCCGGCCCATGGGCTGTCCATGGCGTAGAGCAACCAGTCATCGGCACGCAGGTCGGCGTGGAACCACAGCGCGTGGTCGAGGCTGGCGACTTGCATGTCTTTCTGCCACACGGTCTTGCCGTGGGGCAGCAGCGAGGTGGTCAGCAGGCCGAAGTCCGAAGCGTAGGCCAGCAGGTATTTGTGCAGCGCCGGCGAGTCGGCCAGGGCGCCGTCCGCACGAAACCACACGTATTTGACCGGGTCGGACGGCTGCGGGTTGTACGGGTCTTTCTCGGTCACCGGCCTTACTTCGATCGGCTTGGGGCACAGCAGCTTTTCGCGCATGTGCTCGGGAATCAGGTGCGCGCGCTGCTGGGTCAGCTCCAGCTCCGACGGCAGGTTCTCCGGGCCGACCACCACGGGCATGGTGGTCTGATGCTCGAAGCCTTCTTCGTCGTACTGGAACGAAGCGCTGCAGGTGAAGATCGGGTTGCCCTTCTGGATCGCCGTCACCCGGCGCGTGCTGAAACTGCCGCCATCGCGCACCCGGTCAACCGAATACACCACCGGCAACGCCGCATCGCCGGGGCGCAGGAAGTAACCGTGCAACGAATGCACATGCCGCGCCTCTTCAACGGTCTGGCTGGCCGCCGACAGCGACTGGCCGAGCACCTGGCCGCCGAACAGCTGGCGAAAGCCCAGGTCCTGGCTGCGGCCGCGAAAGAGGTTTTCCTCGATCGGTTCCAGGGTCAGCAGGTCCACCAGATCTTCCAACACTTGGCTCATAGAGCATCTCCTACAACAATCTATTGGGCATTCCGGGCTGCTTATCCGTGCAGCGTGTCCAACCATTGGGCGCGGGTGATGCGATACAACACATGATGCCGCAAGGGGTCATCGGCTGCGACCTTGGGGTGTTCAAAATCTGCCAGGGGATCGTAATGCATACCGATGGCCTGCATGACTTTTTGTGATGGCAGATTGGCTTCAGTGGTAAACGAAACGATTTCGTCCAGCTTCAGCCGGTCGAAACCACAGCGCAGGGCAGTCCAGGCGGCTTCGCTGGCGTAACCCAGGCCCCAGTGTTCCCTGGCCAGGCGCCAGCCGATCTCCACCGCCGGAGTGAACGGGGCCTCGAAGCTCACATTCAGCAAGCCGGTGAGGCCGATGAACTCGCCGCTGTCCTTGCGCTGCAAGGCCCACAGGCCAAAACCGTACTCGGCAAAATGGCCGCGAATACGCCCGATCAGCGCAGCACTTTCCAGGCGGCTCAAGGTGGCCGGGAAATACCGCATCACCTGCGGGTCGGCGCACATGCGCGCAAACTCCGGCAAGTCGGCATCGCTCCATTGGCGCAGCACCAGGCGTGCGCTTTCCAATTGCAGTATCGGCTCCATTGGTCCCCCTCCCTTGCCATGTGCGTGAGTGTAACGCGCTGTTAAGATCCGTCGCTGGTTCCCGTCAGAAATCGCCATGCCCTTGCCATTGATCTACCACGACGACTACAGCCCCGAGTTCCCGGCAGACCACCGCTTCCCCATGGATAAATTCCGCCTGTTGCGTGACCATCTGGTGGAGAGCGGCCTGATACTGGACAGCCAACTGCTGCGCCCGGAACTCTGCCCCGCCGAGATTCTGGCCCTGGCCCATGAACCTGGGTATATCGAACGCTACATGAGCGGCGAGTTGTCGCGCGAAGACCAACGGCGCCTTGGCCTGCCTTGGAGCGAAGCCCTGGCCCGGCGCACCGTGCGCGCGGTGGGCGGCTCGTTGCTGGCCGCCGAGCAGGCCCTGGAGCACGGCCTGGCCTGCCACCTGGCCGGCGGCACCCACCACGCCCACTACGATTACCCGGCGGGTTTCTGCATCTTCAATGACCTGGCCGTGATCAGCCATTACCTGCTGGCCAGCGGGCGGGTCAACCGGGTGCTGATCTTCGACTGCGACGTGCACCAGGGCGACGGCACCGCACGCATCCTCCACGACACCCCGGATGCAATCACCGTGTCCCTGCACTGCGAAAAGAACTTCCCCGCGCGCAAGGCGCAAAGCGACTGGGACATCCCGCTGCCCATGGGCATGGGCGACGCGGACTACCTCAAGGTGGTCGACGATGCCCTCAACTACCTGCTGCCGCTGTATCAGCCCGACCTAGTGCTGTATGACGCCGGCGTGGATGTACACAAGGACGACGCCCTCGGCTACCTCAAGCTGACAGACCAAGGCGTCGCCGCCCGCGATGAAAGCGTGATGCGCCACTGCCTGGGCCGCGATATTCCGGTGGTCGGGGTGATCGGCGGCGGCTACAGCAAAGACCGCCCAGCCCTGGCCCGTCGCCACGGGATCCTGCACCACAGCGCGCAGCGCGTCTGGACGTCATCAGGCTGTCATTGAGTTATGCGCGTTACCCACAATCGCTGTGGAACTGCCTGTGGATAACCTGAGTGAAAGCCCCTGCAGGCCATAAGCCGCCTGGCCTGCAGAAGGCTGTATGTTTTTTGATCAGGCAGCATGAGCATCCTCGGGTAGAATGCTCGGCCTACTTTGCCGAACCGCAGTTATCCCCATGCCCCAGACTCAAACCCCGTCTCAACACGTCATCATCATCGGCGGCGGCCCGGCCGGGCTGATGGCCGCCGAAGTGTTGAGCCAGGCCGGGATCCGGGTCGACCTGTACGACGGCATGCCCTCGGTAGGCCGCAAGTTCCTGCTGGCGGGCGTGGGCGGCATGAACATCACCCATTCCGAACCGTACCCGGCGTTTCTGGCGCGCTATGCCGAACGGGCGCCGTGCATGGCGCCGTTGCTGCGTCAGTTCGGTGCCGATGCGTTGTGCGAATGGATACACGGGTTGGGGATTGAAACCTTTATCGGCAGCTCCGGCCGGGTGTTTCCTACTGACATGAAAGCCGCCCCGCTGCTGCGGGCCTGGCTCAAGCGCCTGCGCGACCAGGGCGTAGTTATCCACACCCGCCATCGCTGGCTGGGTTGGAATGCCGATGGCAGCCTGCTTATCCACAGCCCCGAGGGCGAAAAAAGCGTACGCGGTGATGCAGTGTTGCTGGCCTTGGGCGGCGGCAGTTGGTCGCGCTTGGGCTCGGATGGGGCGTGGCTGAAGTTGCTGGAAGACAAAGGCGTGCCTTACGCGGCGTTGCAACCGAGCAACTGTGGCTTCGAGGTGTCGGCCTGGAGCGAGTTGATGGTCAGCAAATTCGCCGGGGCACCGCTGAAAAACGTCGCCATTGGCCTGGCAGACGACAAGCCACGGCTGGGGGAATGTGTGGTCACCGCCACGGGCATCGAAGGCAGCCTGATCTATGCGTTGTCGGCACCGATTCGTGAGGCGATCAACCGGGATGGATCGGCCACGGTGCACATTGACCTGTTGCCGAGTAAGCCACTGGACAAGGTGATCGCAGCGCTGAGCAAGCCGCGCGGCTCACGCTCGATGAGCAAGCATTTGCACAGTCAGTTGGGACTGGATGGGGTGAAGGCGGCGCTTTTGCGCGAGCTGTCACCGGCGGAGCACTTCAATGATCCGGCGCAGCTGGCGGTGGATATCAAGGCGCTGCCGCTGACGCTGGTGAAAACCCGGCCAATGGATGAAGCCATCAGTACCGCAGGCGGCGTGCCGTTTGAGGCGCTGGATGAACGCCTGATGATCAAGCAATTGCCGGGCGTTTTTTGCGCAGGCGAGATGCTGGACTGGGAAGCGCCGACGGGCGGGTATTTGCTGACGGGGTGTTTTGCCAGCGGGCAGGCGGCAGGGCGCGGTGTTCTTGAGTGGTTGAGGCCGGCCACCCCGGCATGACCCACTCACCCCATCACCGCCCGGCAGCAAAGTTACCTCTGACTCAACTGGCTGTTAGATCGGGATAGGCACGTTTAAAAGCTGTTACTTGCTTCTGCAGGAAAGCATCCTCTTCAGGCAGTAAAATTTTCAGATTTTCTATATAACCTGAATACGCACTGAAGAGTCTGGAAGGATCGCCGTGTTTCAAATCGTTCCATTCCTGCTTGAAGGCGTAGCTGAGTTTCTGGCCCTCTTCCTGACTGGTATAAAGCATATCCTGTAGATACTTATCCAATGGCGCCCTTATCTCAGGACTGATCGAATAATTAGCCTCATACAACGACATCAACTCTCTGAACGAATGGATTGCCTGCCCATACTCGCCGCGCGCCGCATGGTCTTCAACCCGGGACCTTAATTCGGCCACACGCAACTCTACCTGCTTGAAAGCTTTCTCGTCAGCGGCCTTGCCTTTCTTGATTTCGCCCTCTACAACAACGCCGCCGATAATGCCCGCCGCCGCCAGGACCGGCAAAACAAAAGGTACTAAAAACACAGCCATATCTACATCTCCATCTAAGTTCGTCATTCAGAAATCAGTTTCTGACTCAACCTCAGTGGAAATGAAGCATTTTAAGTTCCAGCACTTAAACACGGCGACAATTACAAAAAATATCCAAATCACAAGCAATAACTCATCAAGGATGACGAGGCACAACTTGACGCGAGCGGAATTGCTCCGCTCACGGTAGTCACTATGCGTTTACTTGATAACCAACAAGCCCTACTTCTTTTTCCGCGGCCCGGTGTTAAACACGGGCACCTCACGCACTGGCTTGATCGAAGGCTCGACCGGCGTCGCCTCCCCGCTGTCCACCCACTTGCCCAGGTTACGCTTGCCACCACCGCCGCCCGAAGCCTTGGGTTTCTTCGGCTTTTTCGGCTTCTTCACCACCTGACCAGTGGCATCGGTATCCGGCACACGGTGCTCCGGTTCGAAGTCCTGCTCCATCTTCCGGGTCAACGTCTGACGGGTCAGCATCTCGATGGCCGACAGCATGTTCACTTCATCGGCGCACACCAGGGAAATCGCCTCACCGGTGTTGCCCGCACGACCGGTACGGCCGATGCGGTGGATGTAGTCCTCGGCCACGATCGGCAGGTCAAAGTTGACCACCAGCGGCAAGTCTTCGATATCCAGGCCACGGGCCGCCACGTCGGTGGCCACCAGGATCTGCACGTCGCTGCTCTTGAAGCGATCCAGCGCACGCTGGCGCGTGGCTTGTGGCTTGTCGCCGTGAATCCCGTCGGCATTGATGCCCAGGCCCTGGAGTTTTTCCACCAGCGCGTCCACACCGTTACGGGTCTTGGCGAACACCAGCACCTGCTTCCAGCGGCCCTTGCGCATCAGGTGCACAAACAGCTCGGCCTTGCGCTTCTTGTCCACCGGCACCACCCATTGCTTGACGGTGTTGGCGGCGACGTTGCGCGGGCTGACTTCGACGGTCAGCGGGTCGTTGAGCATCTGCCCGGCCAACTGGCGGATCTCGTCGGAGAAGGTTGCGGAGAACAGCAAGGTCTGGCGCTTTTTCGGCAGCATGCGGTAGATGTTCGCCAGTTCTTCGGAGAAGCCCAGGTCGAGCATGCGGTCGGCTTCATCCAGCACCAGGGTTTGCAGCTGGTTGAGTTTCAGCGCGTTCTGGCGGAACAGGTCGATCAGGCGGCCAGGGGTGGCGACCAGCACATCAACGCCTTTGCGCAGTTTCATCATCTGCGGGTTGATGCTCACGCCGCCGTACACGGCGTAAGTGGTCAGCGGCACGTTTTGGGCGTACTCGGCGACGCTCGCATGAACCTGCTCGGCCAGTTCGCGGGTCGGGCACAGGATCAGCGCGCGCACCGAGTTGGCGCTGACTTTCGGCCCTTCCATGGTCAGCAGTTGCAGCAGCGGCACGGCGAAACCGGCGGTCTTGCCGGTGCCGGTCTGGGCCGCAGCCATCAGGTCACGGCCTGCCAGCACCGCCGGAATGGCTTGCGCCTGCACCGGCGTCGGGGTCTGGTAGCCAAGCGTCTCAAGGGCGCGCAGCAAGGGTTCGATCAGGCCAAGTGTGGCGAAAGTCATGGAAATACCGTAGGAAAAAGTCAGCGCAAGGTCGCAATGCGCGGCAGTTTACCTTATTTCCGGTTTTGGCTTTCGCCACTGTGGCAGGCTGATCAGCAGCACCGCGCTGATAATCACCAACATCGCCAGGGCTTCCTCCGTGCCGATGGTCTCACCGACAAACACAATCCCGAGCAACACCGCCACCGCCGGGTTGACGTAGGCATAGCTGGTGGCCGCCGCCGGGCGTACGTGCTTGAGCAGGTACATATAGGCATTGAAGGCGATGATCGAGCCGAACACGGTCAAGTACGCCAGGGCCAGCCAGCCTTCCAGCGGCGGCATGGCTTGGAGGTGTTCGCCGCTGACGGCACTGAGCAACAGCAGCACGAAACCTGCGATCAGCATCTCCGCCGCACTGGCCATCGCGCCTTGAGGCAGCGGCAAATGCTTGCTCCACACCGAACCAAAGGCCCAGGCCGCCGCCGCAAAGATCAGCAAGGCCGCACCGGTGGGGCTCGATTGCAGGTTGGAGCCCATATTGAGCATGGCGATGCCGATAATCCCCAGCACCACCCCGGCCCATTCCAGACGGGTATTACGCGCGCCCCAGAAATAACCACAGAGCAAGGTGAACAACGGCACCGTCGCCACCGCCAACGCGGCAACCCCGGAAGCCACGCCCGTATGTTCTGCCACACTGACCGCACCGTTACCGAAGGTCAGCAGCAAAATGCCGATCTTCGCGGCAGCCTTCCACTGCACCCACGTCGGCGCCGGGGCCCCACGCCAGCGCAGGAAGGCATACATCAGCGCGCCCGCCGTCATAAAGCGAATCCCCGCCAGCAACAGCGGCGGCCAGTACTCCACACCAATGCGAATCACCAGGTAGGTAGACCCCCAGATCACATACAACGCAAAAAAGGCGGCGATCAACGGTAAGGGAAAGCGACGTGGGCCAGGCATTGGGCAGCTCTGTGGCAGGACAAGGGAGCGTTATTTTAGAGATCCCCGGCCGTAAACATAAGTTACAAAACCTGTTTAAAGCGCCAGTACACTTTTCAAAACATGGTTATCAAGGCTATAAACCGTGCTTTCGAAAGCTATGCATTCCCGGAGCCTTATCATGGACAAATACGACCGTATGCTTCTCAGCGCCCTGCTGGAAGACGGCCGCGCGTCCTACGCGCAACTGGCGCGCACCGTGAACCTGTCCGCGCCCGCCGTGGCTGAGCGAGTGGCGAAACTGGAAGCCAGTGGTGTGATTACCGGGTATCAGGCCAAGGTCGACCTGTCGAAGGTGGGGTTGCCGATCCAGTGCGTGATTGAGTTGCGGTTGACCAATCATGGGAGCCAGAAGGTTTACGACGCGCTGTCGGAAATTCCCGAGTTGACTGAATGCCATCGGGTGACGGGCGATCCGTGCGTGATCATGCAGGCGGCGGTGGGCTCGATGCCGGAGCTGGAGAACCTGATCAATCGGGTGGCGAAATTCGGGTTCAGCAAGACCTCGATCATCTTGTCGAGCGCGATAGAGCGGCGGGTGCCGTTGGGGCAGTTGGAGGGGAATGGGAAGAGTGACAACTGAACACGCCGCTCTGCAGCTCGTTCCCACGCTCTGCGTGGGAACGCATCCGGTGACGCTCTGCGTCACGACTTCAAGAGCGGACGCAGAGCGTCCAGGGCGGCATTCCCACGCGGAGCGTGGGAACGATCGCCATAGTTGACCGAGTTGCCTGAAACACCCTCGCTCAACTGTGGGAGCTGGCTTGCCTGCGATGACGTCAGTAGCTTCACTGATTCGAAGGTGATGGTGGATCGGTCGCTGGACTGCTTGCAGCCTCGATAACACCGCAAAACTAATGTGGGAGCGGGCTTGCTCGCGAATGCGGTGTGTCAGTCAGCGCATGTGTTTGCTGATACTCCGTATTCGCGAGCAAGCCCGCTCCCACATTTGGATCTTCGTCATGTTGAAGATGGAGTTCTGCTCAAGCGACTTAGAACCCGCGATGCTTCTTCAGATGATCATTGATCTTCGCCGCCGGAACCTTCTGCAAGCTGCACAGCAATTCGTGTGACAACTCCCGCAACCCGTGGGTGCGGCGCAGTTCCTCGGCCAGGTGAGCGGTAAGGTTCGCCGCCATCTCCGCGTCCGCCATCGCCCGGTGAGCCTTGCCGGTGTGGGGCAGTTGGGCAAACGAGGTCAGGGTACCCAGCTTGTGGTTCGGCGCCGCCGGCATCAAGCGTCGCGCCAGCAATAGCGAACAGGCAAACTTCTGCAAACGCGTACGCCGGATCAACCCCAGCTCGAAATCCCAGAACTTCTGGTCAAACGCGGCGTTGTGGGCCAGCAGCGGCGTGGTGCCGACAAACTCGTTCACCTCGTTCATCACCCGCTCCGCCGACGGTGCGGTGCGCAACATGGCGTTGCTGATGCCGGTCAGTTGCTCAATAAACCCCGGCACACGCACACCAGCGTTCATCAGGCTCTGGTAGCGGTCCACGATCTGGCCCTGCTCCAGGATGACCACGGCGATTTCCGTGGCCCGGCAGCTGCTGCTCGGCTGGATGCCGGTGGTTTCAAAGTCGATGACCGCTATACGTTCCAAACCTGTTCCAACTCCGTCAAAAATCTATTTAAGCAGCAACGCGCCTTCAATCGGCACGTAGCGGCTGGCGGCGCGTATCAATGAGTTGGCCGTCAGCCCCGGCACGCCGTAGGCCACGGCTTCGACGCCGTGCTTGCTGATGATGCGGTCCAGCAGCATGTCGAAATCACCGTCGCCGGAGGCCAGCACCACTTCGTCGACATGGGCGGCGGCGTCCATGATGTCGATGGTGATGCCCACGTCCCAGTCGCCCTTGGCCGAGCCGTCGCTGCGCTGGATGTAAGGCTTGAGCTTCACGGTAAAACCCAGGTTGCGCAGGATCTGCTGGAACTGCTGTTGCTTGCTGTCGCCACGGTCGATGGCATAGGCATACGCCTCGACAATCTGCCCGCGCTGGCTGATGTCAGCCCACAGGGCCGCGTAGTTGAAGTGACAGCCGTACGCCTGGCGCACGGTGTAGTAGAGGTTTTGTACATCGGCGAACACGGCTATCTTTTTCACCGCAAATCCTCATGACACGCGCATGGACCCCGGACTCAAAGGCCCGGAAAGGTTGCCAGTATGCCAGCCACACGGGAGTTTCCGAGAAAAATCAGCCCGGGGCGACGAAGCGCCCCGGTTGAGTGTGGGTCAGACGAAGGAATCGTCGTCGCCAAAGGAGGAGGAGTCGTCGGAATAGTCGTTGTCGGCGAAGCTGTCGGAGGCGTTGTCGCTGCCCCAGCTGTCGTTGCCGGCATATTTCTGGTCGTCGTTGCCCCAGTTGCCGTTGTCGCTGGCCGGGGCCGGCTCTTCGCGGATGATCTCTTCAACCACTTGCGGTTGTTGCGAGTTGTGGCTGAACAGGCTGCTGATGCCTTCTGCCAGCATCACACCACCGGCCACGCCAGCTGCGGTTTTCAGGGCGCCGCCGAGGAAACCGCTGCCAATCGGCGCTGCGGGTGCCTGTTGGGGCTGCTGATAGTTCTGCTGGGGAGCACCGTAGTTCTGCTGCGGCGCAGGTTGACCGCCAAACGACGGACGCGCTGGTTCACGCCAGCCACCGCCCGACGACGCAGGTGCGCTCTGGGTCGGCTGCGGGTCACGGGAACCGCCGCCGAAAATGCTCGACAGGAAACCGCCACTGCTCGGTGCAGGCTGCGCCGCCTGGGACCTGGCCTGTTGCAGTTGGTCCTGCAACTCCTGGATCTGCTGGGCCTGCTGCTTGTTCTGCGCATCGAGGCTCTTGATCGCGTGCTCTTGCACCAGAATCGACTGGGTCATGTAGTACGCAGCGGCCGGTTGGCGAGTGACGTGTTCCTTGATCCGCGCTTCAGCCTGGGCGTCGCGGGGGGCTGAGTCCGTTTCGGCTTGCTGCAACCGTGAAAACAGTCCGTCGATCAGGGTTTGTTCTTCGCTGTTCATGGCGACCTCGTTAGATTGCCGGTAGAAATCTTCGCCTTGCGCACGATGTGCAAGGTACAACCCAGTTATGGGGCTGTTGCTGATTGTTTCAATGGTCTTTACGCAAGGTTTACGTTTGCTTGCATCTGCTCTTGATCGGTTAAAGTAACGCCCTTGCTTTTCGGCCTGTGAAGACCCTGATGAATCCGTTAGACGTATTGCGCGACTCCTTCTTCTTTTTCAAGCGCAACCTGGGCGCCATCGTGCAGTTGTGCCTGCCACTGGTGATCCTCGAAGCCCTGCTGCAACAGGTGCTCGACCACACGCTCGGCCCAGACGCGTTTCCCGGTTACAGCGTGGTGATCGGGCTGCTGGTGTACCCGTTGTACACCGGCGCACTGATCCTGTTCCTCGACGCCCGCACCCGGGGTGAATCGCCGCGCACCCTGGATGTGCTGGCCATGGCCCTGACCCTGTGGCCGCGCTTTGCCCTGCTGACGGCAATCAGCACGCTGCTGATCCTGCTGGGCCTGTCGCTGTATTTCCTGCCCGGCCTGTGGCTGATGGTGGTGCTGGCTTTCGCCGAATACCTGCTGGTGCTGCGGGGCATGTCGGCGCTGTCGGCCATGAAGGAAAGCCTGCGCCTGACCCGTGGGCATTTCTGGCGGATCCTGGTGTGCCTGCTGTGCGTGATGACCCCGCTGTGGTTGCTCAAGGGCGCCAGCGTGGCCGTCTATCCGGACCCGAACCCGCTGCTGGGCCTGCTGATCGACAGCGCACAAAGCTTCCTGCAACTGTTCACCAGCGTGGTGTTGTTCCGCCTGTTCATGTTGATTGGTGGCGACGCCGACGCGCGGTGATATGCTCCGGGCCTGTCCTGCAACGCCATAAGCCGAGCCGATGACCCGACTACTGCGCATTACCTTGGTGGGCCTGCTGATCCTCGCGGCCCTGCTGACCGGCTTGATCTACAGCCTGACCTGGCGCCCTGCCGACAAGGAGACCCTGCCCATCCGCTGCGTCGCGCCCCGTGCGCCGACCCTGCTGCCTGGGCAGGCGCTAAAGGTCATGACCTGGAACGTGCAGTACCTGGCGGGCAAGAACTACGTGTTCTGGTACGACACCCCGGACGGCAGCGGCCCGGACGACCGCCCGACCGTTGAAGACATGGCTTCAAGCCTCGACGAAGTGGCGCGGGTGATCCGCGACGAGCAGCCCGACATCCTGCTGTTGCAGGAAGTCGACGAAGGCGCCAAGCCTTCCAGCTACCAGGACCAACTGGCCTTGCTCCAGGAGCGCCTGGCCGACCTCTACCCGTGCAGCGCCCAGGCCTTCGACTGGAAAGCCGACTTCGTGCCCGACCTGCATATCTTCGGCAGCGTCGGCCGCAAGCTGGTGACCATGAGCCGCTACCAGATCGAACACGCCGAGCGCCTGCAATTGCCGGTGGCACGCGCCAACCTGATCAGCCGTCAGTTCCAGCCCAAGCCCGCGTTATTGCTGACCTACCTGCCGTTGAGCGATGGCGGCCAGTTGGCCGTGCTCAATACTCGCCTGGACGGCGCGGCCCCCGGGCACAACGCCGTGCTGGAACAGGTGCAGGCGACCGTCAAGCTGGTGGATAAATTCGAGAGCCGCGGCACGCCATGGCTGATGGGTGGGGATTTCAACCTGCTGCCGCTGGGACAGTTCCTGCGCCTGGACCCCGGCAAGCGCGGGCAATACTCGCCGGACAGTGAGCTGCACCTGCTGTGGGAAAAGTACCCGATGATCCCGAGCAACAGCCAATCCAGCGGGATTGACCGGGACCAGTGGCTGACGTATTTCCCGAATGACCCAACCGTAGAGGGGCCGGATCGTACGCTGGATTACCTGTTCCACAGCTCGCGCATCAAGAAGGTTGAGAGCAAGGTGCGCCAGAGCGATACGGTGCGCATCTCCAATCATTTGCCGGTGATTGCGCGGTTCCTGTTGCCCGCCGCGCAGTAACTAACACTGCAAAACAGTGTGGGAGCTGGCTTGTGTGGGAGCCGGGCTTGCCCGCGATGCAGGCACCTCGGTCTATCCGACAGACCGAGGTGATGCCATCGCAGGCAAGCCAGCTCCCACATTAGATCTGCGATGTACTTACTTTCTCGGCTTGATCCGGGCAGTCGGTTCAGCAATCAACGGATCATCCGGCCAGTAATGCTTGGGATATCGCCCCTTCAAATCCTTCTTCACCTCGGCGTAAGTACTGCGCCAGAAGTTCGCCAGGTCCTGCGTCACCTGCACGGGCCGTCTGGCCGGCGACAACAGGTGCAGCTTGACCACCTGCCGCCCGCCGGCGATCCGCGGCGTATCCGCCAGCCCGAACAATTCCTGCAAGCGCACCGCCAGAATCGGCGGCTGCTCGCTGTAGTCCAGCCGCACCGACGAGCCCGACGGCACCTTCAGATGGTGCGGCGCCAGCTCGTCCAACCGCGCCGGCAACGGCCACGGCAGCAGGTTATGCAGGAAGCTGGAAATATCCAGACTGGCGAAATGGCTCAGGCGCGACACCTTGCCCAGGTACGGCATCAACCAATGTTCCAGGCTGGCAAGCAAAGCGCTGTCGCTGACATCCGGCCATTCACTGGCCTTGCCGCTATCCAGACCACGCAGCAGCATCACCCGCGCCTGCCATTGGCGCAGCTCCGGGGTCCAGGGCAACAGTTCGAGACCTTTGCGCCGCACCAGGTTGACCAGCGCCTGGCTGCGGGCGGACTCGTCGAGGCCGGTCAGCGGTTCGCGGCTGAGCACCAGTTCGCCGACCTTGCGCTGGCGTTCGGCCCGCAGCACGCCCTCGCGCTCATCCCAGTCAAGCTGGTCGACATTACGCACCTGCTCGGCCAACACCGAGTCGAACAGCGCCGGATCAAAATCCGCCGCGAGGTAAATCCGTTCTTCACGCTGGCCCTGGCGGCTGCCCAGATCGGCGATCACCAGCCAGGGTTGCTTCATCAGGCTGTCGGCTTCGGCGAACAACGCGGCACGGCCGTTGGCGAGGCGGTATTCGGCACCGCCCGCCCGCCGTTGCTGGGCGACGCGGTCCGGGTAGGCCAGCGCCAGCAAGGCTCCGAGCCAGCGCGGATGATCGGGATCAGCCACCGGCTGCTCTGCCTTGCCTCTTAAATAGCCACGGTATTGCCGCGCCAGTTGCCGGGCACGCTGCACGCCGCCCTGGGTGCCACGGGCCTTTTCTTCACCGGATAACAGGGCCAGGCGGCTGTGCAAATCCGCACCGGCACCACGCAGGATATCGCGCTCACCCAACAGTGCCGCCACGTCACAGGCCATGCTCGCCAGGCCCAGATCCTGACCACGCAGCAGCAAATGAGCGATTCGCGGGTGCGCCGGCAACCCGGCCATTTTCTGGCCGTGGGCGGTCAGCTTGGTATCGCTCAACGCTCCGAGGCGCTCGAGCAAATCCTGGGCCTGTGCGTAAGCCGCAGTGGGCGGAACGTCGAGCCATACCAACTGCGTCGGCGCCACGCCCCAGCGGCCCAATTGCAGGGCCAAACCGGAAAGATCCGCCGAGAGAATTTCCGCACTGGAATACGCCGCCAGCCCTTCATGCTGGTCCTCGGACCACAACCGATAACACACCCCCGGCTCCAGGCGCCCTGCCCGGCCGGCACGCTGGGTGGCGCTGGCGCGGGAGATGCGCTGGGTGTCGAGACGGGTCATGCCGCTGCCCGGGTCGAAACGCGGGACCCGCGCCAGCCCGGCGTCGATCACCACGCGCACGCCGTTGATGGTCAGGCTGGTCTCGGCAATGTTGGTGGCCAGCACCACTTTGCGCTTGCCGGCGGGCGCCGGGTCGATGGCGGCGCGCTGGGCGGCCAGGTCCAGTTCGCCGTGCAGCGGGCATAGCAGCACATCGGGGTTATCGCCCAGCGCGTCAGCCAATTGCTGATTAACCCGACGAATCTCGGCCTGCCCCGGCAGGAACACCAGCACGCTGCCGCCTTCATCATGCAGGGCTTCAAGGATGGTCTGCACCAACCGTGGCTCGATAAATTCGCCGGGCTGGAATGGCCGGCCCCAGCGCATCTGCACCGGGTACATGCGCCCTTCGCTGCGCAGGATCGGCGCGTTGTCCAGCAACCCGGCCAGGCGTTCGCCTTCCAGGGTGGCGGACATCAGCAGGATCTTCAGTGGCTGCTCGTCGCGAAACAGGTCTCGACCATTGAGACTAAGGGCCAGCGCCAGATCGGCGTCCAGGCTGCGTTCGTGGAACTCGTCGAAGATCAACAAACCCACGCCGTCGAGTGCCGGGTCATCCTGCAGGCGCCGAGTGAGGATGCCTTCGGTGACCACTTCAATACGGGTGTTGGGGCCGACCTTATTGTCCAGGCGAATGCGGTAGCCAACGGTTTCGCCGACCTTTTCCCCCAACTCGCTGGCCAGCCTTTCTGCCGCTGCACGGGCGGCCAGGCGGCGGGGCTCGAGCATCAGGATGGTTTGCCCGGCCAGCCAGGGTTCATTCAACAGCGCCAATGGCACCCGTGTGGTTTTACCGGCGCCGGGCGGTGCTTCGAGCACGGCTTCATGGCGCGTCGCCAGGGCGTCACGCAGGGCAGGTAAAACATCATCGATTGGCAACGAATTCATACTGGCTCCAAAGCAGAGCGGCGAGTATAACGGCGAACTGCCGGGTGTCGGTGGTGGTCTCAACGACACGGCCCCGTACTGACTGGAATGCGGTCAAAGGTGGGAGCGGGCTTGCCTGCGATAGCGGTGTGTCAGCCAACACCCCTGATACTGAACCACCGCCATCGCAGGCAAGCCAGCTCCCACACTTGATCATCGTCGCCTTGTAGACTGGCTTATAGTCACTTTCATTATGTTCAAGGAGAGTCCCATGCGTGTTGCTTCCCGTGTCATCGGCGGTGTTCTGGCCGTCACCCTGCTGAGCCAGTTGACGGCCTGCGGCTCGATTTTCTACCCCGACCGCCGGGGCCAGATCGACGGCAAGATCGACCCGGCAATTGCCGTGCTCGATGCGGTAGGCCTGCTGTTCTACGTGATCCCGGGCCTGATCGCCTTTGGTGTCGACTTCGCCACCGGCGCGATTTACTTCGAGCCTGGCAAGACCGCCCAGGTGGCCCCGGAAAAACTCCAGCAAGCCATCGGCGCCGACGGCAAGGTCGACAACGCCAAGCTGCAAACCATCATCCAGAAAGAAACCGGGCGCAATCTGCCGCTGGACGACCCGCGCATGATCCAGTTCAAGGGCAGCGTGCAACAACTCGCCACCCTGGGCCTGCAACCCGCCGCTTAAGGACTGACCCGCCCCATGACCACCAGTCCCGAACACGCCCGGCTGTTGCGCCTGGCCACCCGCGCTTCCGTCGGCGTGGCCTGTGTGCTGATTGTGACCAAGGCCATCGCCTGGTGGCTCAGCGGCTCGGTGAGCATGCTCGCCGGGTTGACCGACTCGCTGCTCGACGGCGTTACCTCGCTGCTCAACTTGCTGGCCGTGCACTACGCGTTGCGCCCGGCGGATGACGATCACCGGTATGGCCACGGCAAGGCGGAATCCCTGTCGGGCATGGCCCAGGCGCTGTTCATCGCCGGCAGTGCGGTGTTGATCGCCTTCCAGGCGTTCCAGCGTTTGCAGCATCCGGAACCTGTGGGCGCGCCATGGCTGAGTATTGGCGTGATCGTTCTGTCCCTGGCGTTGACGGCGGCGCTGCTGATCCTGCAATACCGGGTGATCCGCGAAACCGGCTCCAACGCCATCCGCGCCGACTCGCTGCACTATCGCTCAGACATGATGCTCAACGGCAGCATCCTGGTGGCGCTGGTGCTGGCGGCGTTTGGTTTTCATCAGGTGGACGCCTGGTTCGGCCTGGGCATCGCGGCCTACATTTTGTGGAGCGCCATCCAGATCGCCCGGGAAAGTTTTTCGGTGCTGATGGACGAGGAACTGCCGCCGGATGTCAGCCAGCACATGCTGGAACTGGCGTGCAGCGTGCCCGGTGTATTGGGTGCCCATGACCTGCGCACGCGGATTTCCGGCAGCCACTGGTTTGTGCAGCTGCACCTGGAGTTACCGGGGGAATTGAGTTTGTCCGTGGCCCACGGCATCAGCGACCAGGCCGCCGATGCCATCCACAACGCCTACCCGCGAGCCGAAGTGCTGGTGCACGCCGACCCGCAGGAAGTGGTCAAGGGCGAGAAGGCCTAGTACTGCACCTGATACCCGCGACTGCTCAGGCAGTTGCCCTGGGCCTGGCGGTAGGTTTGCACCACGGCCGGGTCGGGGGCGTAGGTGACGGTCCTTGGGTCAAAGCCACTTTGTTGCACCGCCCAGCGATAGCAGTCGTAACCATCCTGCTGGACCTGCGCCGGTGACTGGCCGTTGGCCGGGTAAGCCACCACGTCATAACCATTGCCCTGGGGCACGGGTTGCGGCGCTGGCGCGGCGGGTGGCGGCTGCACCACAACGTACTGCTGGCTGCTTTCTTCGTAGGTGTAATAGGCACCGGCGGCGAGGAAGAACAGCGCACTGCCCACCCACACTTCCCGCGCGTAGTCGGGCAGGTATTGCACGCGAATCCCGTAAGGCGGCGTCACGACGACATAGCGCGGGCCTTGTGGGCGATACCAGTAGCCACCCGAGAAGAAGTAGTCCTGGCCGCGATACGGCACGCGGTAATTGCGGTCGGGGAAGCGATCGACGATATAACCCGGACGGTATTGCGGGCCGGGCCCCCAGCCATTGCCGTGCCCGTCGGGGCGACCTGGCCAGCGGTGATCGTTGGGGTGGTTATTGCCACCGCCGTTACCCCCGTTGAAGCCGGGCCGGCCCGGGCCACCCTGGCCGCCATTGCCGGCCTGCCAATGCTGGTTGCCGTCGTTGCGACGCGGGATGTCCTGGTAATTGCCCTGACGCGGTTCCTGGGTCTGGCGCACGGTATCCGGGCGACCCTGGATCGGCAGGTTATTGGCCGGCTGCGGCGCCGGGTGCGGCGGTTGCTGCTGGTTGCCTTGTGGACGACCTTGCCACTGGCCACCCCCATTCGGGCGCTCGACATTCTGGTTCTGCGGCCGTGGCTGATTGTTTTCGAAATGCTGATTCTGCGGACGCGGCTGATTGTTCTCGGGCCGAGGGGCTTCAGGACGCGGTTGATTATTTTGTGGTCGCGGTTGGTTGTTCTGCGGCCGAGGCTGATTATTGCCTGGATGCCCTTCCGGGCCTCTTTCATGCTGACCACCGCCTTCCTGGCGTGGCGGGTCGTCGGCCATCACTTGCGCACCAACGCTCATCATCAGCAAACCAACACCTGCCAAACGCCAGATGCGCTTCATGCTATTCCTCACTGCGGATTAGGGCCTACACGTAAGACTGGAAAACCGGGGCCCGGTTCTGCGAGAGGTTATCAGTCACGAGAAGTATTTTCGCAGGCAATAAAAAGGGGCGACCCGTCGGTCGCCCCTTGAGAACTTCGTCCTGGCTCAACGCTTTTGACGTTGGCTCACCTCACGCCGTCTTGTGGACAGTGTGCAGCCCGGGGGCCGGGGCAACCCTGTGGGGTTGGCGGCCGCAGCCGGCCTTATTGGCGGGCTGCAGTGGACTGTATGTCCGGGCAGTGATTCTGTTGATAACTCTACGCCTCGGCCTCGGGCAGATGATTGCGAAGATTGCGTCAATAAACAGTGCTTGCGCAATTTTTAACCCTGGATAGATAATTCACCGCAATAGTTACGACAAAGGCCAGCCCCATGAGCAAACTTGACCGATACGACCTGAGTATTTTGGCGGAATTGCAGCGCGACGCGAGGATCTCCAACCAGGAGTTGGCCGAGCGCATCGGCCTGTCGCCTTCGCCGTGCTCACGCCGGGTCAAGCAACTCGAAGACGACGGCTACATCGCCCGCCAGGTCGCCTTGCTCGACCGCAAGATGCTCGGCCTGAGTCTCACGGCCTACGTGCTGATCGGCATGGACCGACACACCCCCGAACGTTTCGAGAACTTCGAAGCGGCCATCCGCACCTTGCCGCAAGTGCTGGAATGCAGCCTGGTGACCGGGATGGACGCCGACTATCAGCTGAAAGTGGTGGTGCCAGACATGGATCACTACCAGAAGCTGCTGCTGGGCCACCTGACCCGCATCGAAGGCGTCACCAGCGTGCGTTCAAGCTTTGTGCTGAACCAGGTGCTCAACAGCACCGAGCTGCCGCTGACCCACCTGCGCACTTAAGACCAGCGCGGAACAAATGTGGGAGCGGGCTTGCTCGCGAATGCGGTGTGCCAGGCACCGAATGTGCTGACTGATCCACCGCATTCGCGAGCAAGCCCGCTCCCACATTTTGACTGTGTTCCCGCAGGGTGGTAAGTCTGCGGCAGACCGACGCAGGTCAATGTCGCGCCGATTGCCCTGGCGTATAATCGGCGCCCTGCCCCAGCCGGAAACGACCCGATGAACTCGATTGATCCCGCCGTGTTTGAAGAATGGATGATGACCGGCCTGGTCAGCATCCTGATCATTTTCATGGGCTTTATCGTCTGGGACCTGGCGAAGAAATCCAAGGCCGGGCGCTTTGGCTCGATGATCCTGTTCTTCGTGCTGGGCCTGGGCGTTGCCGCGTTCATCATCAAGAGCGTGGTGATCGGCCTGATCGAGTCCGGCGCCTTATAAGCGCGCCGGCACTTCTTTCCATTGGCCTTGGTCCAGGCCGTCGATTGACCAGTCACCAATCCGCACCCGCACCAGACGCAGCGTCGGCAACCCCACCGCCGCCGTCATGCGCCGCACCTGGCGGTTACGCCCTTCACGAATCACCAGCTCCAGCCAATGGGTCGGCACGCTTTTGCGAAACCGCACCGGCGGGTTGCGTGGCCACAGTTGTGGCTCGTCCAGTTGCCGGGCTTCGGCGGGCAGGGTCATGCCGTCATTGAGCTCCACACCGTCGCGCAGGCGTTGCAGCTGTTCCTCGGTCGGTTCGCCTTCCACCTGCACCCAATAGGTTTTCGCCAGCTTGTGCTTGGGGTCCGCGATGCGCGCCTGCAATTGGCCGTCGTTGGTCAGCAGCAACAGGCCTTCACTGTCACGGTCCAGGCGCCCGGCCGGGTAAATGCCGGGGATGTCGATGAAATCCTTGAGGGTCGCCCGCCCGCCTTCATCGCTGAATTGGGTCAGCACATCGAAGGGTTTATTGAACAGGATCAACTTGGGATCGGCCGGTGGCGCCTTGGCGACACGACGCGGGGCTGACGAGGTTTGCGGACTTTTCACACCGGGGCGGCGGGAAACAGGACGGGCAGGACGGGACATGGCAAAGGAACATCTAACGGTCAGGACCGACAATGCTAGTGGCCTGACCGTTAAATAACCATCCCAACCGTTTAGCGGAACGGCGGCTCGTCGAAGCTGCGCAGTTTGCGCGAGTGCAGCGAGTTGAGTTCGGTGCGCAATAGATCCACCGCCTCGATGCCGATCTTCAAGTGCTGGCTGACCGCACGCTCATAGAACGCGTTGGCCGATCCCGGCAGCTTGATCTCGCTGTGCAGCGGTTTATCCGACACACACAGCAACGTGCCGTACGGCACCCGCAGGCGGTAGCCCTGGGCGGCGATGGTGCCGCTTTCCATGTCCACGGCCACGGCGCGGGACAGGTTGATCAGCGGCCGTTCCTGGGCCCAGCGCAGCTCCCAGTTGCGGTCGTCGTAGGTCAGCACGGTGCCGGTGCGCAGGCGCTTTTTCAGCTCTTCGCCTTTCTCGCCGGTGACGTTGGCCGCGGCTTGCTGCAAGGCCATCTGCACTTCGGCCAGGGCCGGGATCGGAATGTTCGGCGGCACTACCCGGTCGAGAATCCCGTCGCGACGCATGTAGGCGTGAGCCAGCACGTAGTCACCGATGGTCTGGGATTGACGCAGCCCGCCGCAGTGACCAATCATCAGCCAGCAATGCGGACGCAATACGGCGAGGTGGTCGGTGATGTTCTTGGCATTGGACGGGCCGACGCCGATGTTCACCAGGGTCACACCATGGCCGTCGCTGGCCTGCAAGTGGTAGGCCGGCATCTGATAACGGTGCCAGACCACGCCGGCAGCAATGGCAGACGCCTCGCCGTGGTCCATGCTCTTGTCGATGATCACATTGCCCGGCAGCACCATGCGGATAAAGCGCGGGTCGCTGCGCAACTGTTCCAGGCCATGCACGATGAACTGGTCAACGTAGCGGTGGTAGTTGGTCAGCAAAATCCACGGCTGCACATGGCGCCAGTCGCTGCCGGTGTAGTGCACCAGGCGGCGCAGGGAGAAGTCGACGCGGGCGGCATCGAACAATGCCAATGGCAGCGGGTCGGTGTTTTCCCAGTCGTACAGGCCGTCGGCGATGCCATCGGTGGCGGCAGACAGGTCGGTACTCGGGAACACCCGCGCCAGCGTGGCGGCAGTTACACCGGAGCCGGCCAGTTCGTCACCCTGCTCCACCACGTACGGGTAGGGAATGTTCTGCTGGCTGACGCCCACTTCCACCGTCACGGTGAAGTCGTGCATCAACGGCACCAGTTGCTCCAGCAGGTATTTGCGGAAGGCCGACGGATGGGTGACGGTGACGCTGTAGGTCCCCGGCAACTGAACCTTGGCATACGCCCGGGTGGTCTGTGGGACTTCGCCCTGTACCAAGTAGGTCAGGCGCAGTTCCGGGTAGCGAAACATCGCACGTTGTTCAGCGTCGGGTTCGACGCGGTCTTTGAGGTAGCGCTTGAGGGCTTGATTGAGCGCGCCGGTAGCACGCTCATGGAGAGCCGCCAGCCGATCCACGGCTTCTTCGGCGGTTTGAACGACAACAAAAGCTTCGGTCACGGTAAGCATCCTGTGTTCTGACTTGCAGGCCTTCATCTTGCCTGTATCCCTGGCGCACTGGAACACCGGAATTGGAATGCGATCAATAATGTGGGAGCGGCGGTGCGACGATTCGACTTGCTCGCGAATGCGGTAGGTCAGCACATGTATTGGCTGATCCACCGCCTTCGCGAGCAAGCCCGCTCGCACATTTTGCCCGCATTCATTCAGAGGATTTGAGGTGTCGACCGGGCGACGATGGCCTCCACATCCACACCGCGCGGCAAGGTGCCATAGACCCGGCCCGACGACTCGCCCAGTCGGCTGGCGATAAAGCCATCACTCACACTGGCATTGCCCGCCTCCAGCAGCAGCTTGGCCTGCAACGCCACCGCAATGTCCTCGGTCAATTGCCGGGCACGGTATTGGATGTCCTGGGTGTCCATGAACGCCGACTTCAACTGCTCGATATGCCGCGCCAGGTGCTTGTGGCCATGACCATCCCCCAGCTCGACAAACAGCGCCTCCAATACGCCCGGTTCTTTGGACAGGGCCCGCAGCACATCCAGGCATTGCACATTGCCGGAACCTTCCCACGTCGAGTTGACCGGCGCCTCACGGTACAAGCGCGGCAGGATACTGTCCTCGACATACCCCGCACCGCCCATGCACTCGGCGGCTTCGTTGATCATCGCGGGCGCGCGCTTGCAGATCCAGTACTTGCCCACCGCCGTCACCAGCCGGGCGAATTTGGCTTCCTGTTCGTTATCCAGATGGTCCAGCGCGCGCCCCATGCGCATGCTCAAGGCCAGGGACGCCTCGCTTTCCAGGGCCAGGTCGGCCAGTACGTTCTGCATCAACGGTTGCTCGCTGAGCACCCGGCCACCTACCAGGCGGTGAGCGCAATGATGGCTGGCCTGGGTCAGCGCCTGGCGCATCAGGGCGCTGGAGCCGACCATGCAATCGAAGCGGGTCATCGCCACCATCTCGATGATGGTCGGTACGCCGCGCCCTTCTTCGCCGATCATCCAGGCCAGCGCGCCACGAAACTCCACTTCGCTGGAAGCGTTGGAGCAGTTGCCGAGCTTGTTTTTCAGGCGCTGGATGTAGAACTCGTTGCGGGTGTCATCCGGGCGGTGCCGGGGCAGCAGGAAACAGGTCAGGCCCTTGTCGGTCTGGGCCAGGGTGAGGAAGCCATCGCACATCGGCGCGGAGCAGAACCACTTGTGCCCCACCAGCTCATACGCCTGGCCCGGGCCGCCGGCGCCCACCGGGTAAGCGCGGGTGGTGTTGGCGCGCACGTCGGTGCCACCCTGTTTCTCGGTCATGGCCATGCCGATGGTGGCGCCGGCCTTGTGGGCGATGCCGACGTTGCGCGGGTCGTATTCGGTGGCGAGGATTTTCGGCAGCCAGGTTTCAGCCAGGTCTGGCTGCAGGCGCAGGGCCGGGACGCAGGCGAACGTCATGGTCAGCGGGCAGCCGGTACCGGCTTCGGCCTGGCTGTGCAGGTAGGTCATCGCCGCGCGGGCCACATGGGCGCCGGATTGCGGATGGGCCCACGGCAACGACGGCAGGCCGTGTTCGACGGCGGTGCGCATCAGTTCGTGGTAGGCCGGATGAAACTCCACCAGGTCGATGCGATGGCCAAACCGGTCATGGCTGTTGAACACCGGTTTGTTCTGGTTGGCCAGGAACCCGGCTTCCATCAGCGGCCCGCCCGCCAGCGCACCATAGGTGTCGATGCGCTGCTCGGCCCAGCCGGCGCCGAAGCGCCGCGACCAGTCTTGCAGCGGCAAGTCGATACGGTACAGATTGGTGCCGTCGAGGGACGGTGGCTGGTTGGTGACGTCGTGGGTTTCGGCGAACTGGTGCAGGTGCATGACGGGCCTCCTGAAAAAAGGCCACGTTCATTGAGGCCTGAATTTCAGTTAAGCACCGTCACCCGGGTTAAAAAAGTGGCATAAACGCCTAATTGGCGGCGCTTTCACCCTCAACCATATGCAACAACCGCAGTTGCAGCACCCGTTGCAGGGCCTCGAAACGTACCGGTTTGGCCACTCGGTCGGTGATACCCACGCCGTGGCAGCGCTCGCGTTCCGGGGCTTGTAACGAGGTGCTCAAGGCGATCACCGGCAGCTCACCACAGCCGGGCAACGCACGGATCTGGCAGCACAGCGAAAAGCCGCCCTCGGGCACATCCAGCAACACTGCGTCGAAGGTTTGGCTCTGCAGCAACGCCAGGGCGGCCGGCCCATTGTCGACGGTTTTCACCCGATAACCGAGCTTGAGCAACATGCCGCGCACCACCAGTTGCGCCACGCTGTTGTCGTCCACCAGCAGCACCGTGCACTCCTGCGGCGTGCGTTGCGCCTGCGGTACTCGCCGCACGGCAGCCGGTTCTGGCTGGACGGGGCTGACTGCAAGTTCCAGCTGGAAGCGACTGCCGCGCCGCGGCTCGGAATTGTGGGTGAGGCGCCCACCGAGCAACTCGATCAATTGCCGGCAGATCGCCAGGCCAATGCCCATGCCGCCGTATTGGCGAGTGGTCGAGCCATCGAGCTGGAAGAAGCGCTGATACAGGGTCGCCTCATCGAGGTAGGCGAAGCCGATGCCGGTGTCAGTGACAATGAAGGTCAGGCGCAGCGTTCCGTCCGCCTGGGGCACACCGACCACCCGCACACGCACCGAGCCCTCGTGGGTGAACTTGAAGGCATTGTCCAACAGGCAATCCAGGCACTGCGCCAGCTTGCCGGGATCACCGTTGATGCGGTCCGGCAGGTCTTCTGCCAGATCAATGGAGAACGCCAACCCTTTGTTCTGGGCGCTGGCCGCGAACTGCTGGCGCAAGGTGTCGAGCAGCCCACGCAGGCTGAACACTTGGGGTTGCGGGCTGAGGCGCCCGGCCTGCAATTCGGTGAGGGTGAGGATGCCGTTGACCATGCGCATCATCTCGCGGGCCGCACCGGAGGCGGTTTGATGGTACTGCGCGAGGTCGCCTGGCAGCGGCTCGGTCTGCATCAATTCCAGGGAGCCGATCACACCGTTCATCGGCGTGCGCAGCTCGTGGGTCAAGGTGGCGAGGAATTCATCCTTGAGCTGGTTGCTGTGGGCCAGTTGCGTGTTGAGCACTTCGAGTTTCTGGCTGGCGTCGAACAGGATTTGCGCCTGTTGCTCGCGCATCGAATTGATCCGGTCGGCCAGCGCCAGGGACAGCAAGGCCACTTCCAGTGCCGAGCCGATCTGGCTGGCGTACATCGTGAGGAACACATTGGGCAGGTAGCCCAGCACCATCATCGTATTGACTACACCGCCCAGCAGGAACGCGGTCCAGGCGATGATGAAGTAGCGCGCCATGCGCTGGCCGCAATACCAGGCCTTGATGGCCGCGACGAAGATGGTCACGGTAAAGACCAGCGCCAGGGCGGTGGCCAGGCGCAGCGCCAGCGCATAACTGGTGAACAGGGCCAGCACCATCACCACCCCGCCGCTGACCGCCAGGGCCAGCAACAGCCGGTTGATCCAGCGACTGTAAAGCGCGGTGTGCAGGAAACTGCGGGCAAAGAGGCTGCCGAACAGCGCCGCCGAACCGATCAGGAAGGGCACCGCCGCGTTCGCCCACCACGGGTTATTCGGCCAGAAATACTGCACGGCCACACCGTTCACCGACAGCTGATACAGGCCGAACGAGGCGATATAGAGGATGTAATAGAGGTAGCTGGTGTCGCGCACGCTCAGGTAGATGAACAGGTTGTAGATCAGCATGCCGAGCAACACGCCGTAGATCACACCCAGCACGTACAGGCGCAATGGCTGTTCTTCGAGGTACGCGGTGGTGGACCAGAGGGTCAGCGGTGCCTGGATCGAGCCCTGGCTTTGCAGGCGCAGGTACAGGGTTTCCTGCTGGCCAGGGACGAAGTCGAGCTTGAACAGGTAGTTGCTCTGGCGGATTTCGCGGCTGGAAAACGGCAGGATGCTGCCGGTGCGCGACACCAGTCGATAGTTGCCGACACTGTCAGGCTCGTACAGCTCCAGTTGGTTCAACGGCGGGTAAGCCAGTTCCAGCAGCCAGCGGCGCGGGGCATCCGGGCGCTGTGCACGGTAATGCAAATCGACCTTGAGCCAGAACACCGAGCGCGAATAGCCGGCATTCAATGTGGCTTTGTCGTGGGTCTTGAAACGACTGGCGAGGACCGGCGAGCTGATATCGCCAATGGTCAGGGCGCCACTGGGGTCCTCAAGGACTTGCATCACTTGGCCCAGGGGCAACCGCGTGGTGGTCTCGTTGAACTCGACTGCGCCGGCCAGCATCGGCAGCCCGGTCAACAGTAACATCAGCAAATAGCGCATAGAGCCCCAGCGTGACCTGTCCGGTTATGTCAAAAGCCTCCATTCCTTTTGAGCAGACGTAAACCGGCGATACAGTTATTGGTTTGAATCCACTCTAGCATAGCCATTACAGGCCAAAAGACACCATTGAAATAATTTTTTGAAAGGCTCTAGAGCGGGCATTACAGGGCATTTGACCTGTATTTCAAGATGATAGCAAACAGCCACTTCCACCGTCCCCTCCGCTAAAAATTCAACCATCGCCCGACAGCCACCCAAAAAGCGTTTGGTGGTAAGCTCGCGCACCATGAATATCTACAGCTCTCGCCCCGTTGTCCTCTGTCTCTCCGGCCATGATCCCAGTGGTGGCGCCGGCTTGCAGGCAGATATCGAAGCCCTGCTCGCCCAGGGCTGTCATGCGGCCCCGGCCGTCACCGCGCTGACTGTGCAGAACACCGTCAACGTCAGCGATTTCCGCGTGCTGGATCGCGAGTGGGTGCTGGCCCAGGCCAACGCCGTGCTCGGTGACTCCGAAGTGGCCGCGGTGAAACTGGGCATGCTCGGTTCCCTGGAGATGGTCGACACCGTGGTCGAACTGCTCAAGGCGCACCCGCATTTGCCGGTGGTCTGCGACCCGGTGCTGCGTGCCGGCGGCGGCGGCAGCCTGGGCAAGGACGAGGTCGGCTACGCCATGCGCGAGCGGCTGTTGCCGCTGTCGATGATCGCCACCCCCAACCTGCCTGAAGCACGCATCCTCGCCGAATTGCCCGAGGGCACGGCGGACGAATGCGCAGCGAAACTGCTGCCGTTCATCAAGCACCTGCTGATCACCGGCGGCCATGGCGACGAGCACGAAGTGCACAACCGCCTCTACAGCCGCGACGGCACGCACCAGACCTTTACCTGCCAGCGCCTGCCCGGCAGTTACCACGGTTCGGGCTGCACCCTGGCCAGCGCGCTGGCCGGTCGGTTGGCACAAGGCGAAGGGTTGGTCAGCGCGGTGCAATCGGCCCTCAACTACACTTGGCGCACCCTGCGTGACGCTGAACAACTCGGCCAGGGGCAATTCGTGCCTCGTCGTCTGCCGTTGGATTTCTGCTCGTAACACCAAGAGGCCTGCCCGATGAAACTACGTGGCCTTTATGCCATTACCGACAGCCAACTGTTGGCCGGCAAGTTCCTGGCCTACGTCGAAGCGGCGTTGGACGGTGGCGTGACCCTGCTGCAATACCGCGATAAAAGCAGCGACGAAGCGCGCCGCCTGCGGGAAGCCGAAAAACTGCGAGAGCTGTGCTCGCGCTACAAGACCCAACTGATCATCAACGATGACGCCGAACTGGCCGCACGCCTCGGCGTCGGCGTGCATCTGGGCCAGACCGACGGCCCGCTGACCCCGGCCCGTGCGCTGCTCGGTTCCAAGGCGATCATCGGCTCCACCTGCCACAGCCAGATCGAACTGGCC
This sequence comes from Pseudomonas sp. D8002, assembly GCF_013385695.1. Taxonomy (NCBI): domain Bacteria; kingdom Pseudomonadati; phylum Pseudomonadota; class Gammaproteobacteria; order Pseudomonadales; family Pseudomonadaceae; genus Pseudomonas; species Pseudomonas sp. D8002. The sequence goes on along the minus strand of NZ_JACAPM010000040.1, from coordinate 139,762 downwards.
GAGCAGGCTGCCCGCGAAGGTGCCAGTTATGTCGCCTTCGGCCGCTTCTTCAATTCCAACACCAAGCCCGGCGCGCCGGCAGCCACCGTTGAACTGCTGGCCCAGGCCCGCGCGCGGTTGCACCTGCCGATCTGCGTGATCGGCGGCATCACCCTGGAAAACGCCGAGCCGCTGGTGGCCCACGGTGCCGACTTGCTGGCAGTGGTCCACGGCCTGTTTGGTGCCGACAGCACCCAGGAAGTCACGCGCCGCGCCCGCGCTTTCAACGATCTTCTAAAATCTTGAATTCAGAGAACACGATCATGTCCCGTTCCGAAACCCTGTTTGCCAATGCCCAGAAACACATCCCCGGCGGTGTGAACTCTCCCGTGCGAGCGTTCAAGAGCGTTGGCGGCACCCCACTGTTCTTCAAGCATGCCGAAGGCGCCTACGTCACCGACGAAGATGACAAGCGCTACGTCGACTACGTGGGTTCGTGGGGCCCGATGATCCTCGGCCACAGCCATCCGGAAGTACTGGACGCGGTGCGCCAGCAGCTGCAACACGGCCTTTCCTATGGCGCACCGACCGCCATGGAAACCGAGATGGCTGACCTTGTGTGCTCCATCGTGCCCTCCATGGAGATGGTGCGGATGGTCAGCTCCGGCACCGAAGCCACCATGAGCGCGATACGCCTGGCCCGTGGGTTTACCGGCCGCGACAGCATCATCAAGTTCGAAGGCTGCTACCACGGCCACTCCGACAGCCTGCTGGTCAAGGCCGGTTCCGGTGCGCTGACCCAGGGCGTACCGAGCTCCGCCGGGGTGCCGGCCGCGTTTGCCAAACATACCCTGACCCTGCCGTTCAACGACATCGCTGCCGTCGAGCAGATGCTCAGCGAAGTCGGCCAGGAAGTGGCGTGCATCATCGTCGAGCCGGTGGCCGGCAACATGAACTGCGTACCGCCGGCGCCGGGTTTCCTGGAAGGCCTGCGGGAACAGTGCGACAAGCACGGCGTCGTGCTGATTTTTGATGAAGTGATGACCGGCTTCCGCGTTGCCCTCGGCGGCGCCCAGGCTTACTACGGCGTCACGCCGGACCTGAGCACCTTCGGCAAGATCATCGGCGGCGGCATGCCGGTGGGCTGCTTCGGCGGCAAACGCGAAATCATGCAACACATCGCGCCGCTGGGCCCGGTGTACCAGGCAGGCACCCTGTCGGGTAACCCGCTGGCCATGGCCGCCGGCCTGACCACCCTGCGCCTGATCAGCCGCCCGGGCTTCCACGCCGAGCTGACCGACTACACCACTCGCCTGCTGGACGGCCTGCAACAGCGCGCCGATGCCGCCGGCATTCCGTTCGTGACCACCCAGGCGGGCGGCATGTTCGGCCTGTACTTCAGCGGCGCCGACGACATCGTCACCTTCGACGATGTGATGGGCAGCGATGCCGACCTGTTCAAGCGCTTCTTCCATCTGATGCTGGAAGGTGGCGTGTACCTCGCCCCGAGCGCTTTTGAAGCCGGCTTCACCTCGATCGCCCATGGTGATGCCGAGCTGAAACTGACCCTCGATGCCGCCGAGCGCGCCTTCGCCGCCTTGAAATAAGCGGCGCAAAAATCCGACGTCGCCCCTGGCGGCGTCAGATTTGCTACTTTGCTTACAGGCATTTCCGTCTTTTTTCGAGAATTCACCTGCAATCCGGCAGATAACTTGCCCACGCAGCAGAAAAACGAGTAAAGACTTTGTAAGCAGGTGCCTGCTTATTTCATAATGCGCGCTTATTGGATCCCCCCGTGGGTCCCGCGCCCCGTCAGAGGTAAGTCGATTCCCATGAAACGCACCGGCCGCACCCTGGTTCTGGGCTGCCTGTTGCTCCTTCAGCCGCTGCTGGCGTATGCCCAGGCAGGCGGCAACTCGTTGTTAATCCCAGCGATGGGTCGTTGCACCCTCAATACCCAGCCGGAAAGCCAGGCCGAAGCCCTGAGCGCGTGCCAGAAACAGGCCGAAGGCGGGGATGCGCAGGCGCAATACGAGTTGGGCGAGTACTTCTACGACAGTAAAAACCCCGCACGCGACCTCAACAAAGCCTTGAGCTACTTCGAGAAAGCCTCGTTGCAGGGCCACGCCCAGGCGCAATTCCAGCTGGGCACCATGTTTTTCCACGGCGAAGGCGTACCGGCCAATAACGTCCAGGCGTACATCGTGCTGAAAATGGCGGCGGTGAACGGCGCCGAAGATGCACTGGACACGGCCGACGAAGTGGCCGAACACATGCAGCGCGACGAACTGGAAGTGGCTACCCAAGTGCTGGGACAGATTTTCCGCAACTACCTGCAGGAACTGCAGAGCGCAGATGGCAGCTCGCCGTTTTCGCCGCTGCCCTGAGTTTTGTAGCGCCTTTACTACCGCCTTCGCGAGCAAGCCCGCTCCCACATTCGACTGTATTCCAAAGGTGGAACTCGGTCGAATGTGGGAGCGGGCTTGCTCGCGAAGGGGTCGGCGCGGTGTTAAGCCTTACTTCTCAGGCATCGGCATCGGAAACGGCATGACATTGCTCATGCCCCGGGCCTCGCTGATTTTCGGCGTGCCCAGGCGCTCGACTTCGTCGATGCGCACGATCGAATGCATCGGCACAAAACTGCGCACCACGCCTTCGAACTGAGCCTTGAGTTTTTCCTCGCCCGGGTCGACGACCAGCTGCGTGCGCTCGCCAAAGACGAACTCTTCCACTTCCAGGAAGCCCCACAGATCACTTTGATAGATCTGCTTGGCGTACATTTCGAACACCTGGCCCTGGTTAAGGAAAATCACCTTGTAGATTGGAGCTTCACGTTTGGTCATGGTGGGCGGGTAACACATCGGGGGATTTAAAAGAGGGCGCGAACTATAGCATGGCGTCCGATGCACAGTGCTAGGAACCTATCGGCATGCCCCCTATAATGCGCGGTTCTTTACCACCAGTTGACGATCCCCATGGCCAAGAAGCTTTACATCGAAACCCACGGTTGCCAGATGAACGAGTACGACAGCTCGCGCATGGTCGATCTGCTGGGTGAACATCAGGCCCTGGAAGTCACCGCTCGCGCTGAAGACGCCGATGTGATCCTGCTCAATACGTGCTCGATCCGCGAGCGGGCCCAGGACCGGGTCTACTCGCAGCTGGGCCGCTGGCGTGAACTGAAACTGGCCAACCCGGACATGGTGATCGCCGTCGGCGGTTGCGTGGCCAGCCAGGAAGGCGCCGCCATTCGCGACCGCGCACCGTACGTCGACGTGGTCTTCGGCCCGCAGACCCTGCACCGCCTGCCGGAAATGATCGACGCCGCGCGCATCACCAAGCTGCCGCAAGTCGACGTCTCGTTCCCGGAAATCGAAAAATTCGACCATTTGCCTGAGCCGCGCATCGACGGCCCAAGCGCTTATGTGTCGGTAATGGAAGGCTGCAGCAAGTACTGCACCTTCTGCGTGGTGCCATACACCCGCGGCGAAGAAGTCAGCCGCCCGTTCGACGACGTGCTGGCAGAGATCATTCACCTGGCCGAGAACGGCGTGCGTGAAGTGACCCTGCTGGGACAGAACGTCAACGGCTACCGTGGCCAGACCCACGACGGGCGCCTGGCGGACCTCGCGGAGTTGATCCGCGTAGTGGCCGCCGTCGACGGGATCGAGCGGATTCGCTACACCACCTCGCACCCGCTGGAGTTCTCCGACAGCCTGATCCAGGCCCACGCCGAAGTGCCGGAGCTGGTCAAGCACCTGCACTTGCCGGTGCAATCGGGCTCGGACCGCATTCTCTCGGCCATGAAGCGCAACCACACCGCCCTGGAATACAAATCCAAATTGCGCAAATTGCGTGCGGCGGTGCCGGGGATCTGCATCAGCTCGGACTTTATCGTCGGCTTCCCAGGGGAAACCGAGAAAGATTTCCAGCAGACCATGAAGTTGATCGAAGACGTCGGCTTCGACTTCTCCTACTCCTTCGTCTACAGCCAGCGCCCGGGCACCCCGGCGGCTGACCTGCTCGACGAAACCCCGGAAGCGTTGAAGAAGGAGCGTTTGAACGCCCTGCAACACCGCCTCAACCAGCAGGGTTTCGAGATCAGCCGACAGATGGTTGGCTCGACCCAGCGTATCCTGGTGACCGACTACTCGAAAAAAGACCCTGGCGAATTGCAGGGCCGGACCGAGAACAACCGGATCGTCAACTTCCGCTGTGATAATCCGACGCTGATCGGGCAGTTCGCCGACGTGCACATCGACGCGGCACAACCGCACTCGCTGCGCGGTTCGCTGATTAACTGAGACTCCGGTTTTCAAGGCAAATGAAGATCAAATGTGGGAGCTGGCTTGCCTGCGATTGCGATACAACAGGCAGCATATATTTCGGCCGTGCCGGCCCCATCGCAGGCAAGCCAGCTCCCACAGTGGATCCCCGTTGTTCTTGAGAGCGGGCCCGGGCTATATAAGTGCTTTCGCACGCAGCCTGCTGGCGTTATCCTTGATTTCATCTTAATTGCCCCAGGGCGGCTAAAAACGACCTTGAACGCACCCATAGAACCACATCGTTTTCTCCTCGAGCCCTTTGAGGCTCGCCGTTTCGCCAATCTGTGCGGACAGTTCGACGAGCACCTGCGCCTGATCGAACAACGCCTGAGCATCGAGATCCGCAACCGCGGCAATCAATTCGAGCTGATTGGTGAACCCCAGCACACCACCTCGGCAGAAAACCTTCTGCGCCGCCTCTACCGGGAAACCAAAGGTAGCGAGCTGTCGCCGGAAACGGTGCACCTGTACCTGCAGGAATCCGCCGTGGAGGACCTGGCCAATAACCCGGTAGCCGAAGCCAGCGTCGCGTTGCGCACCAAGAAAGGCATGATTCGCCCTCGCGGCTTGAACCAGCAGCGCTACGTCAAAGAGATCCTGGGCAACGACATCAACTTCGGCATCGGCCCTGCCGGTACCGGCAAGACCTACCTTGCCGTGGCCTGCGCGGTCGACGCCCTGGAGCGCGAGCAGGTGCGACGCATCCTGCTGGTGCGTCCGGCGGTGGAAGCCGGCGAGAAGCTGGGCTTTTTGCCCGGCGACCTGGCCCAGAAGATCGACCCGTACCTGCGCCCGCTCTACGACGCGCTCTACGAGATGCTCGGCTTCGAATACGTGGCCAAGCTGATCGAGCGCCAGGTGATCGAGATCGCCCCGCTGGCCTACATGCGTGGCCGTACGCTGAACAACAGCTTCATCATTCTCGACGAAAGCCAGAACACCACCGTTGAGCAGATGAAGATGTTCCTGACCCGGATCGGTTTCGGCTCCACCGCCGTGATCACCGGCGACGTCACCCAGGTCGACCTGCCCAAAGGCACCAAGTCGGGCCTGGCCCAGGTGATCGACGTACTCAAGGACGTGCCGGGGATCAGCTTCACGCACTTCATGCCCAAAGACGTGGTACGTCACCCGTTGGTGCAGCGCATTGTCGAAGCCTACGAGCGCTTCGAACACCGCGACGACCAACCGGCCAAGGACACTCGCCGCGATGCTTGAGCTTGACCTGCAGCTGGCCACCGAAGCGCCCGCCCCCAGCGAAGAACAGTTCCGCCAGTGGTGCACCCTGGCCCTGCGCCAGCGCACCGCCGACTCGGAGCTGACCATTCGCCTGGTGGACGAGCCCGAAGGCCGTGAACTGAATCACACCTGGCGACAAAAAGACTACGCGACCAACGTGCTGTCGTTTCCCGCCGACGTACCCGATGAGCTGCTGGATATCCCGTTGCTGGGCGACCTGGTGATCTGCGTCGAAGTGGTCGAGCGTGAAGCAAAGGAACAGGGCAAGGAACTTGAGGCCCATTGGGCCCATCTAGTCATCCACGGCTGCTTGCATCTCTTGGGTTACGACCATATAGACGATGACGAAGCCGAAGAAATGGAAGCACTGGAACGAACGTTGCTTGCAGAACTGGGTCATCGTGACCCGTATGCAGACGACGAAATTGCAACTACACCTAACTGAAACAATAAAGGATTTAGAGTAATCGCTATGAGCGAAGACCGATCGAGCAACGGGCAAAAGTCATGGCTGGGGAAACTCACCCAGGCCTTTGCCCACGAGCCGAAAAACCGCCAGGAGCTGCTGGAGCTGCTGCGCGAGGCGCATCAGAACAAGTTGCTGGACAGCGAAGCGCTGGCCATCGTCGAAGGCGCCATCCAGGTCGCTGACTTGCAAGTGCGGGACATCATGGTTCCGCGCTCGCAGATGGTCAGCATCAAGGCGACCCAGACCCCACGGGAATTCCTCCCGGCCGTCATCGATTCGGCGCACTCGCGCTACCCGGTGATCGGCGAAAGCCATGACGACGTCATGGGCGTCCTGCTGGCCAAGGACCTGCTGCCGCTGATCCTCAAGGAGAACGGCGACAGCTTCAACATCAAGGACCTGCTGCGTCCTGCCACCTTCGTCCCTGAATCCAAGCGCCTGAATGTGCTGTTGCGCGAATTTCGTGCGAACCACAATCACATGGCCATCGTGATTGACGAGTACGGCGGTGTAGCGGGTTTGGTGACCATCGAAGACGTGCTGGAACAGATCGTCGGCGACATCGAAGACGAGCACGACGTCGAAGAAGACAGCTACATCAAGCCGCTGCCCAGCGGTGATTTCCTGGTCAAGGCCCTGACGCCGATCGAGAACTTCAACGAGTTCTTCGACAGCGAATTCTCCGACGATGAGTTCGACACGGTTGGCGGCCTGGTGATGAGTGCGTTCGGGCACCTGCCCAAGCGTAACGAGACCACCGAGATCGGTGCCTATCGCTTCCGCATCCTGAATGCTGACAGCCGCCGTATTCACTTGATCCGTTTGACACCTATTGCCCGCTAAGGACTGACATGCGCCGTATGATTGCACCCGGCTGGCCCGGTAACTTGCTGGCCGTGGTGGCCGGCGCCATCACCACCCTGGCGCTGGCGCCGTTCGACCTCTGGCCGTTTGCGCTGGTGGCGGCCGGGTTCTTTTATGCGGGATTGCGTGAACTGACACCGCGCCAGGCCTTGTGGCGCGGCTGGTGTTTCGGTTTCGGCCTGTTTGGCGCCGGTACCAGCTGGATCTACTACAGCATCCACCACTTCGGCGGCGCTTCGGTGCTGCTGGCGGGCATGCTGATGCTGGCGTTTACGGCGGCCATTGCCTGGTTCTTTGCCCTGCCCGCCTGGCTGTGGGCGCGCTGGCTGCGCCGCAACGAAGCGCCACTGGCCGATGCCCTGGCCTTCGCGGCCTTGTGGGTTGGCCAGGAAGCGTTTCGCGGCTGGTTCCTCACCGGTTTTCCCTGGCTCTATTCCGGTTACAGCCAGCTCGACGGTCCTCTCACCGGCCTCGCGCCGCTGGGCGGGTTGTGGCTGATATCCTTTGCCCTGGCGCTGACCGCCGCACTGATCTGCAACCTGCCGCGTCTGCTGGCGGCTAAGCGCAACCTGTTCATCGGTGCCGGCTTGCTGTTGTTGGTGGCGCCATGGGCCATCGGCCTGGCACTCAAGCATCATGCATGGACCACCCCCGCCGGCGCGCCGCTGACGGTGGCGGCTATCCAGGGCAACGTCGAACAAAGCATGAAGTGGGACCCCGAGCAGCTCAATGCGCAGCTCGCGCTGTACCGCGACATGAGCTTCAGCTCCAAGCCTGTCGACCTGCTGGTATGGCCGGAAACCGCCGTGCCGGTGCTCAAGGAATCCGTCGAGGGCTACCTGGGCATGATGGGCAAGTTCGCTGCCGACCGGCACACCGCGCTGATCACCGGTGTACCGATCCGCCAGGAAGTGCATCACCACAAGCGCTTCTTCAACGGCATCACGGTGGTGGGCGAAGGCGACGGCACCTACCTGAAGCAGAAGCTGGTGCCGTTTGGCGAGTACGTGCCACTGCAGGACATGTTGCGCGGCTTGATCGCGTTCTTTGACCTGCCGATGTCGGACTTCGCCCGCGGGCCGTCCGACCAGGCTTTGCTGCAAGCCAAGGGCTATCAGATTGCGCCGTTCATTTGCTATGAAGTGGTGTACCCGGAGTTCGCCGCCGGCCTGTCGGCCCGCAGCGATTTGTTGCTGACCATCAGCAACGACACCTGGTTCGGCCGCTCCATCGGCCCGCTGCAACATTTGCAGATGGCCCAGATGCGCGCCCTGGAAGCCGGGCGCTGGATGATCCGCGCCACCAACAACGGCGTCACTGGCCTGATCAACCCGTACGGGCAGATCACCGTGCAGATCCCGCAGTTTGAACGCGGGATTCTCTACGGCGAGGTCGTGCCGATGCACAACCTCACGCCTTACCTGGAATGGCGTTCGTGGCCGTTGATCATCCTGTGCCTTGGCCTGTTTGGCTGGGCGCTGTTAGCGGGCCGGATGTCCAAAACGGTTTAACAGAAATACTCGGACGACAATGTGGGAGCGGGCTTGCTCGCGAATGCGATCTGTCAGTTAAAGCACCAGTGACTGACACACTGCATTCGCGAGCAAGCCCGCTGCCACATTTGCCCGGCGGTATTACCTGTAAAACATCCGGTAACCCACCTGCCCCACCGCTTCATTCAGCAACTGCCCGCTCTGCCATACCGACTTGAACTCCGGCATCCAGCCCCCCAATGGCCGGGCATTGTCCAAACCAAGAAACCCCACTGGCGCCGGAACAACCGTGAACCCGGCCTTTTCGAAGCTCCAGCGCGAGCGCGGCATATGCCAGGCCTGAGTCACGACCACCACACGCTTGATCCCCTGCGGCAGCAGAATCTCGGCACTCATCTGCGCGTTTTCCCACGTGGTACGGCTGCGCTCTTCCTTCCAGCGCACGCTCACGCCAAAGTCATCCTGCATCGATACCGCCATCAACTCCGCCTCGCTGGGCGGTGTGCCGTAGTGCAAGCCGCCGGTGGTCAGCACCGGCAATCCCGAAGCCTTGGCCAGGCGGGCTGCATAGCGCTGGCGCTCAAGGCCGATACCCGTCGGCTGATCGGAGCCCCACGCCGGATCCCCGCGCTCACGCCCCGAGCCCAACACCACGATGGCATCAGCCCGCTGCGCCAGGGTCGCCCATTCATCACGGGCCAGAGGCGGCTCGGTCTCCAGGGCCTTTGCGCCCCATTGAACCGCCACCGGCAGGCTCATCAGCCACATCCCGCCAAATCCCAGGGCAAAGCACACGGCCGCAAGCCGCGGTCGGCTGCGACGAAACCACCAGGCAAGGGCCAGCAACAGCAACAGGATGCCGGGCGGCAACAACAATTGTTTAATGAAATAGCGAATAGGCATCGGGCATCTCCAAAGATGCCCGAAGCCTAAGGTGTAACGGGGTTAAGCGACAATCTTTACAGGAACAGACGCTGAGAAGGCTACAGATCACTAACGCGGTACTTCACTTGAAACGCACGGACCGGAGTTTTTCCGGGCTGCGACCGGCCGAAAAATCCTTGAGCCATACCACCTTGGCCGATCGCGAAAACTCCTGGGCTGGCGGGGAGGCCATGCCATGGGACGCGCGATGCTCATTCAACTCCAGATACACCCTGATCACGTCCAGCTCTGCCTGGCTCAAGCCACGCAGTTCCAACTCCAGAGGCCGTTCATCACACAATCGGCCTGCGGTTTTTGCTGCATCCAGTGCTCGACCCAAACGGTCGATCAGTCCTTCGTACACCTGCGGTTTCGTTAAAGTTCGCTGCGAATCAACCATCCCTCACCTCATTGAAGATAAGACTCACTCCCCACTAAACAGCGTAGTCCTGCTTGCCCTGCCTGCCTGGCGCCGCGACCAACGGCCTCGGCGGCGCAATCAGGGTTTCCCTCGATAGAGTGGGGTCATGTATGCTACGGCGCTTCCTGTAACTCCACTTCCCGCAGGGTTTGGGCACGGACGCGCCGCTTTTTGGTGTCGATCAACCTGAACGTTGCACCGAAGAGGATTAGGCCACCCCTATTCAGTTCAAAAGTAGCCATGCACGAACAATATCAGCCCCGTGAAATAGAAAATGCCGCCCAGTCGTTCTGGGATGAGCAAAAGTCCTTTGAAGTCAGTGAACAGCCAGGCAAGGAGACTTTCTATTGCCTATCGATGTTCCCTTACCCCAGCGGCAAGCTACACATGGGGCATGTGCGCAACTACACCATCGGCGACGTCATCTCCCGCTACCAGCGCATGCTGGGCAAGAACGTCCTGCAACCCATGGGTTGGGACGCCTTCGGCATGCCGGCGGAAAACGCCGCGATGAAGAACAACGTAGCGCCCGCCAAGTGGACCTACGAAAACATCGCCTACATGAAGACCCAACTGCGCAGCCTGGGCCTGGCGGTGGACTGGTCCCGCGAGGTGACCACCTGCAAGCCTGATTACTACCGCTGGGAACAATGGCTGTTCACTCGCCTGTTCGAAAAAGGCGTGATCTACAAGAAGAGCGGCACCGTGAACTGGGACCCGGTGGACCAGACCGTACTGGCCAACGAACAAGTGATCGACGGCCGCGGCTGGCGTTCCGGCGCGCTGATCGAAAAGCGCGAAATCCCGATGTACTACTTCAAGATCACCGCCTACGCGGATGAACTCCTGTCGAGCCTCGACGATTTGCCGGGCTGGCCCGAGCAGGTCAAGACCATGCAACGCAACTGGATCGGCAAGTCCCGTGGCATGGAAGTGCAGTTCCCCTACAACGTCGACTCCATCGGCGCAGAAGGTGTACTGAAAGTCTTCACCACCCGTCCGGACACCCTGATGGGCGCGACCTACGTCGCCGTGGCCGCCGAACACCCGCTGGCCACCCAGGCCGCACAGAACAACCCTGAGCTGCAGGCGTTCATCGCCGAATGCAAGGGCGGCAGCGTCGCCGAAGCCGACGTCGCCACCCAGGAGAAAAAAGGCCTGCCGACCTCGTTGTTCGTCGAGCACCCATTGACCGGCGAGAAGCTGCCGGTGTGGGTCGCCAACTACGTGCTGATGCACTACGGTGATGGCGCAGTAATGGCTGTGCCGGCCCACGACGAGCGCGATTTCGAATTCGCCGTCAAATACAACCTGCCGATCAAGTCCGTGGTGCGCACCAGTTCGGGCGACACCAACCCGGCTCCGTGGCAGGACGCGTACAACGAACACGGCACACTGATCAATTCCGGCGAGTTCGACGGCCTGGATTTCGAAGGCGCCTTCGACGCCATCGAAGTCGCGCTGATCAAGAAAAACCTCGGTGCCTCGCGCACCCAGTTCCGCCTGCGTGACTGGGGCATCAGCCGCCAGCGCTACTGGGGCTGCCCGATCCCGATCATCCACTGCGAAACCTGCGGTGACGTGCCGGTACCGGAGGACCAACTGCCGGTCGTATTGCCCGAAGACGTGGTGCCGGACGGTGCTGGCTCGCCATTGGCGCGCATGCCCGAATTCTACGAGTGCACCTGCCCGAGCTGCGGTGCCCCGGCCAAACGCGAAACCGACACCATGGACACCTTCGTGGAGTCTTCGTGGTACTACGCCCGCTACGCCTCGCCGCACTATGAAGGCGGCCTGGTGGAAAAATCCGCGGCCGACCACTGGCTGCCGGTAGACCAGTACATCGGCGGTATCGAACACGCCATCCTTCACCTGCTGTACGCGCGCTTCTTCCACAAGCTGATGCGTGATGAAGGCCTGGTGAGTTCCGACGAGCCGTTCAAGAACCTGCTGACCCAGGGCATGGTGATTGCCGAGACTTATTACCGCCGCGAAGCCAATGGCGCCTACACCTGGTTCAACCCGGCAGATGTCGAGCTGGAGCGTGACAGCAAGGCCAAGGTGATCAGCGCCAAGCTGAAATCCGACGGCCTGCCGGTGGAAATCGGCGGCACCGAGAAGATGGCCAAGTCGAAGAACAACGGCGTCGACCCACAGTCGATGATCGACCAGTTCGGCGCGGACACCTGCCGCCTGTTCATGATGTTCGCCTCGCCGCCTGACATGAGCGCGGAATGGTCGGACTCCGGCGTCGAAGGTTCGCATCGCTTCCTCAAGCGCGTCTGGCGCCTGGCGCACGCCCATGTCAGCCAAGGCTTGCCGGGCAAGCTGGACGTGGCGGCCCTGAGCGATGAGCAAAAAGTCATTCGCCGCAGCACCCACCTGGCCATCAAGCACGCCAGCCAGGACGTGGGCCAGCACCACAAATTCAACACCGCCATCGCCCAGGTGATGACGCTGATGAACGTGCTGGAGAAAGCGCCGCAGGCTACCGAACAGGACCGCGCACTGGTACAGGAAGGCCTGGAAACGGTCACCCTGCTGCTGGCGCCGATCACGCCACACATCAGCCACGAACTGTGGAACCAGTTGGGCCACAGCGGTGCCGTCATCGATGCCGGCTGGCCGGTACAGGATGAAAGCGCCCTGGTACAGGACACGCTGCAACTGGTGATTCAGGTCAACGGCAAGCTGCGTGGCCAGATCGACATGCCGGCCAGCGCCAGCCGTGAAGACGTCGAAGCCGCCGCCCGTATCAATGAGAACGTGCTGCGCTTCACCGAAGGCCTGACGATCCGCAAAGTGATCGTGGTGCCCGGCAAACTGGTCAATATCGTCGCTAGCTAATCGGATCGGGCGCCGAGGGAATAACCCTGGCGCCGAACAAAACCTCCAGGGCCTCGATAAGGCCCACATGGTTTCAAGGGGAGCATCAAAATGATCAAACGCAATCTGCTGGTTATGGGCCTTGCCGTGCTGCTGAGCGCTTGCGGCTTCCAGCTGCGCGGCACCGGCACCACCGAACTGGCGATCAAGGAACTGGACGTCACCGCCCGCAACTCCTACGGCGAGACCGTGCAACAGCTGCGCCAGGTCCTGGAAAACAGTGGCGTCAAAGTCTATTCAGGCGCGGCTTACAAACTGAACCTGGTGGATGAAAAAGAAGAGCAGCGCAGCCTCAGCTACGCCAGCGCCGGGCGTGCTTCGGACATTGAGCTGAGCACCACGCTCTTCTTCGAAATCCAGGGCCATGACCACCTGCCGCTGATGGGCGACAAGATCCAGATACAGAAAGTCGTGAGCCACGACGGCAACAACCTGGTGGGTTCGGACTCCGAAACCATCCAGGTGCGCAAGGAAATGCGTCGCGAACTGGTGCAGCGCATGGTCCTGCGCCTGCAACTGATCACGCCGGAGCAACTGGATAAGCTGCAGCAAACCGCGGATGCCAAGGCCAAGGCAGATGCCGATGCGCTGAAAGCTGCGCAAGAGTATGAAGACAGCCAACCTAAACAGTCGCCTGTCGAAGTTCCTGTCGAGTAAGCCAGACGGGGCGCCCCAGGCGCCCCGTTCGCCCTGCCTATGAAACTCGCCCCCGCCCAACTCGCCAAGCACCTGCAAGGCAGCCTTGCGCCCGTCTACATCGTCAGCGGTGATGACCCGCTGCTGTGCCAGGAGGCTGCGGACGCAATTCGCACCGCCGCCCGCCAACAGGGCTTCGATGAACGCCAGGTATTCAGCGCCGACGCCAGTTTCGACTGGGGTACGCTGCTGCAAGCCGGGGCGAGCATGTCGCTGTTCGCCGAAAAACGCCTGCTGGAACTGCGCCTGCCTTCGGGCAAGCCCGGCGACAAAGGCGCGGCGGCTTTGATGGAATACTGCGCACGCCCTGCCGAAGACACGCTGCTGCTGATCAGCCTGCCCAAGCTCGATGGCAGTGCGCAGAAAACCAAGTGGGGCAAGGCGCTGGTGGAAGGTGGCCAGACTCAGTTCATACAGATCTGGCCGGTGGACAGCAGCCAACTGCCGCAGTGGATTCGTCAGCGCCTGTCGCAATCAGGGCTGAGTGCCAGCCAGGATGCGGTGGAGCTGATCGCGGCGCGGGTGGAAGGCAACCTGTTGGCCGCCGCCCAGGAAATCGAAAAGCTCAAGCTGATGGCCGAGGGTGGCCAGATCACCGTCGAAACCGTGCAAGGCGCCGTGGCTGACAGCGCGCGCTTTGACGTATTTGGCCTGGTGGATGCGATCCTCAACGGCGAACCCGCCCACGCCCTGCGCATGCTCGAAGGGCTGCGCGGCGAAGGCGTCGAGCCGCCGGTGATTCTCTGGGCCCTGGCGCGAGAATTACGGCTGCTGGCCAATATTGCCCTGCAGTACAGCCAGGGCATCCCACTGGACAAGGCCTTCAGCCAGGCGCGGCCACCGGTATGGGACAAGCGCAAACCACTGATCAGCAAAGCCCTGCAACGGCACTCGGCGCAACGCTGGGCGCAATTGCTGCTGGAAGCCCAACGCATTGACGCGCAGATCAAGGGCCAGGCGGCTGGATCGCCGTGGATGAGCCTGAGTCGTTTGTCACTTTTGATGTCAGGACAGCGCTTGGCGCTGCCTGCTGAATAGTCCTACGTATCGCTGGGCTGGACAGAATCCAAACTTCGGCAGATGATTCGCACCGCATCATCAACCTGCCAGAGAGTACCCATCATGAGCAAAAAGCCATCCAAGCATGGCCCCAACAAGGCCAAATCCATCATCGCCCAGCCGTTGTTCCGCAGTCGCCAGGAACGAGCCGGCAAAGGCAAAGGCAGCTACCGCCGCGAAGCCTTCCAGTCTAATAGCTGGGAGGCTTCTTACTTTCTGGCTGCCTGAAGGCAAGCGCCCCTCCGGCATGATAAGGTCTGTACCTGATTCGTATTCCCTGGACCTGTGCATGCCCTCTAGTCTTTCCCGTCGTTGGCACCTTCGCCAACTGATCGCTGCCTCCAGCCTCATTCTGTTAGTCGCCTGCGCGGAAAAACCCACCGCTGCCGATGCCCAACCCCTGCCCCCGCTCCAGACTGCACCGGTAGCTGCGCCTGCCGTCGTTGCGCCACTGGTGGCAGACAATCTTGATATCCAGCCGACCCAGACCTTTGCCGAATGGCAGGCGGGGTTTCGCGTGGAAGCCTTGAAGGCCGGTATCACGCCGCAGGTTTTCGACACGGCCTTTGCCAATGTCGTACCCGACATGGCGGTGATCCGCGCCGACCGCAGCCAGCCGGAGTTCTCCCGCCCGGTATGGGAATACCTCGATGGCGCGCTGTCGCCGCTGCGGGTGCGCAATGGCCAGTCGCTGCTGGTGAAGTACGCCGACATTCTGCAACGCATTGAGGACCGTTACGGCGTCGACCGCCAGGCGCTGGTCTCGGTGTGGGGCATGGAGAGTAACTTCGGCCAGTTCCAGGGCAACAACTCGGTGATCCGCTCACTGGCGACCCTGGCCTATGAAGGCCGTCGCCCGGCCTTCGCCCAGGCGCAGCTGCTGGCGGCGCTGCAAATCATCCAGCATGGCGATATCGCCGCCGACCAGATGAAAGGCTCCTGGGCCGGGGCCATGGGCCAGACCCAGTTCATCCCGACCACCTATAACACCCACGCCGTAGACTTCGACGGTGACGGCCGCCGCGATATCTGGAACAGCCCGGCCGACGCCCTCGCCTCCACCGCGCACTACCTGCAAAGCTCCGGCTGGCAGAAAGGCCAGCCCTGGGGCTTCGAGGTGCAGCAACTACCGTTGAATTTTGATTACGCCCTGGCCGATGGCAGCGTACGCAAGACCGTTGGCGAGTGGCTGAAACTGGGAATCCAGGTGCCGCCGGGCGCCAGCGTGCCGGCCAACGTCGACCAGCTTTCCGCCGCCCTGTTGCTGCCGGCCGGCTATCGTGGCCCGGCGTTCCTGGTGCTGGATAACTTCCGCGCGATCCTCAAGTACAACAACTCGTCGTCCTACGCGTTGGCAGTTGGGTTGTTGTCGGAACGCTTCGGGGGCGGTGGCTTGATTCGTGGGAGCTGGCCGAAAGATGAGCTGCCGTTGACTCGCTCGCAGCGAATTGACTTGCAGACGGTGCTCAGTGCCAATGGTTACGACGCAGGCAACCCGGACGGGATCATCGGTGCGAATACCCGCAAGGCGATTCGTGCCGCGCAGCAGTCCCTGGGCTGGCCGGCGGATGGGTATCCGACGGTGAAGTTGCTGGAGTCGCTGCAAAGCCGATAGATCGGCGTATGGCTGCTACCGCATTCGCGAGCAAGCCCGCTCCCACATTTTGACCGTGCACTTCCTGAAGGAACGCGATCGAAATGTGGGAGCGGGCTTGCTCGCGAAGAGGCCTTTATCGGCGCTACAAAGTTCAGGCCTTAAACACCACATCCTGTTCCAACACCAACCGCTTCTCCCCCGCATCCAGCCGCACCCTGGCGCCCAACGGCAAGGTCAGGTTCGGGTTGCAGTGCCCGCTGCGCCAGCCGGATAGCACAGGAATGCACAACGGCCCGAAGGTCTGCTTCAGCAAGCGCTCAAGCGCAAGGCTATCAACCCCAGCCACATCCCCCACCACCACGCCCGCCACCTGGGCCAGCTTGCCCGCCAGGCGCAAATGGGTGAGCAACCGGTCAATGCGGTACAACGGCTCGTTCACATCTTCGATAAACAGAATGATGCCCTCGGCATCAATCTCGTAATCCGTGCCCATCACTGCTGCGATCATCGATAGATTGCCGCCCAGCAGCCGCCCACAGGCGATGCCTGGCTCGACGGTGGTCAGCGGGTAGGCCACAGGGTGAGCCAGCTGGCTACCGGCTTTCACTTGCCCACGCAGCATGCTGAACAGCGACGACTCGGTAGGCTGTTGCTTTTCACCTAACAGGTCAGCGTTGAACATCGGACCATGGAAGGTGACGAAACCGGCATACCGGTTGATCGCCAGGTGCAGGGCGGTGATATCGCTGTAGCCTACGAATGGCTTGGGGTTGGCCCGCAGCAGGTCAAAGTCCAGGCGGTCCAGCAGGCGTGGCGTGCCATAGCCGCCGCGCAGGCAGAAAATCGCGTCGATGGTCGAATCGGCGAACGCAGCGTGCAGGTCATCAAGGCGTACCTCATCACTGCCGGCCAGATAGCCATCACGCTGGCTCACGCCCGGAAAGATCCGCAGTGTGTAGCCCCGGGCGCGCATCCATTGCGTGGCCGTGTCGATATCCAGCTCGGCCGGCCCGGCAGGGGCAATCAGCCCGATCACGCCTTCGGCGCGCAGCGCAGGTACCGCACAAGTGGTCAATTGAGTCGTCATCCATGGTTCTCCTCGTGTGGATTGCCCAAGGCACTCTAAACAGCAATGGTTGCAAACAGAAGAGGAAGAGTCAGTAGCAAATGTGGGAGCGGGCCTGGGGGGGAGCGGGCTTGCTCGCGAAGACGGTCAGTCAGTCACCGGACAGGTCAACTGATCCAACGCATTCGCGAACAAGCCCGCTCCCACTCAAGCCGGCTCCCACATGGGTCCTGCAGTGTCCGGCGTTCCGCGTATCAGGACACCAGGCTGGCCTTGACCAGTTTCGCCTGCTCGTCGGCGTGGTACGAGGAACGTACCAGCGGGCCGGAAGCGACGTTCTTGAAGCCCATCTTGTAGCCTTCTTCGGCAAACCAGGCGAACACATCCGGGTGCACGAAACGCTGTACCGGCAAGTGGCTGCGGGACGGCTGCAGGTACTGGCCGAGGGTCAGCATGTCGATGTCGTGTTCGCGCATGCGCTTCATGACTTCGATGACTTCTTCGTCGGTTTCGCCCAGGCCCAGCATCAGGCCGGATTTGGTCGGAATGTGCGGCATCATCTGCTTGAATTTCTGCAGCAGGGTCAGCGACCACTGGTAGTCCGAACCCGGACGCGCAGCCTTGTACAGGCGCGGCACGGTTTCCAGGTTGTGGTTGAACACATCCGGCGGCTCGGCGGCAGTGATTTCCAGCGCCACGTCCATACGGCCACGGTAGTCCGGCACCAGGGTCTCGAGCATCACGTTCGGCGACAGCTTGCGGATCTCGCGGATGCAGTCGGCAAAGTGCTGGGCACCGCCGTCACGCAGGTCGTCACGGTCTACCGAGGTAATCACGACATACTTGAGTTTCAGGTCGGCGATGGCGATAGCCAGGCTTTCCGGCTCGTTGACGTCCAGTGGCTTCGGCCGGCCGTGGCCAACGTCGCAGAACGGGCAACGACGGGTGCAGATGTCACCCATGATCATGAAGGTCGCGGTGCCACCGGAGAAGCACTCGCCCAGGTTCGGGCAGGACGCCTCTTCGCACACGCTGTGCAGCTTGTGTTTGCGCAGCAGGGCCTTGATGCGGTCGACTTCCGGCGAAACCGGGATACGCACGCGAATCCAGTCAGGCTTTTTCGGCAGTTCGGTGGTCGGAATGATCTTCACCGGGATGCGTGCAACCTTCTCGGCGCCGCGCAGCTTGACGCCGGCTTCTACCTTGGCACGCGGGGCCGGACGCTCGGTAACATCCAGCGTCGGGATCATGGTTTGCACTGCATCAGTAGTCATAATCAGTCGATTCCGCCCGTTAGGGTCGTCTGCTCAGCATAGTCGAGGTGTTTGACGAGCTGCGCGCGCAGCCGGGCACTTACCTCGGCAAATTCTAGTGGTGTTGCGTGATCGCTCAACTGGGTCATCGCCAAACCGGCGTAGCCGCAGGGATTGATCCGTCGAAACGGCGCCAGGTCCATGTCCACATTCAAGGCCAGGCCATGAAAGGAACAACCGTGGCGAATCCGCAAGCCCAGGGAGGCGATTTTCGCGCCATTAACATAAACCCCCGGTGCATCCGGCTTGGCCGCGGCGGTCACACCGTAGCTGGCCAGCAGCTCGATCAGGCATGACTCCATGCGACTGACCAGCTCACGTACGCCAAAACCCAGCCTGCGCACGTCCAGCAACAGATAAGCCACCAATTGACCTGGGCCATGGTAAGTCACCTGCCCGCCGCGGTCGACCTGCACCACCGGGATTTCTCCCGGCAGCAGCAAATGCTCGGCCTTGCCGGCCTGGCCCTGGGTGAAAACCGGCGGGTGCTCCACCAGCCAGATTTCATCCGGGGCTTCGGTGCCGCGCTCGTTGGTGAACCGCTGCATGGCGTGCCACACCGGTTCGTAAGCCATTTGGCCGAGCTCGCGAAAGCCCAGGGTCTGTGACATCACAACACCATGTGCACGAAGCCGGTAGCCCGCAGTTCGCTGTTGATGTTGTACAGCTGGTCCTGGTCAGTCGCCACGATGTGCAACTGAATAGTGGTGTACTTGCCGTTGGTGCTTTGACGCTCATCCACACGGTCATGGTTGATCGTTGCGTGTTTCTTGACGATCTCGATGATCTTGTCCTTGTTGCCCACGCCCGTATCGCTGATCACCTTGACGGGATAGTCCACGTTTGGGAATTCGATCTTTGGCGCCTTTACTTCGGTATCGGTCATGGCGTAACGGCCTCGTAAGCGTAAGCCGTGGCGACGGGCATAACCCCGCGCCGGATCAGCGCGGGGTCATGCAGGTGCACACTATCAGTTGAACAAGCTGTAGAAGAATAGACGGATGCTATCCCACACGCGTCGGAAGATACCACCTTCGTCGACGGCGTCCAGAGCGATCAGATCGGCGCTGTGCACCACCTTGTCGTCCAGCTTCACTTCGACTTTACCAATCACATCGCCCTTGGCGATCGGTGCGACCAGTTGCGGGTTCATGGTCATGCTGGCCACCAGCTTCTTGAGCTGGCCTTTAGGCATGGTCAGGGTCAGGTCTTCAGCCAGGCCGGCCTTGACTTGATGGGTCGCGCCTTTCCACACAGGGGCCTGAGCCAGCTCGGTGCCTTTCTGGTAGAAGGTCTGGGTTTCGAAGAAACGGAAGCCATAGGTCAGCAGCTTTTGCGTCTCGGCCGCACGGGCCTGCTCGCTGTTGGTACCGAATACCACGGCAATCAGGCGCTGGCCGTCACGGACAGCGGACGACACCATGCAGTAGCCGGCTTCTTCGGTGTGGCCGGTTTTCAAGCCATCGACAGTCTTGTCACGCCACAGCAACAGGTTGCGGTTAGGCTGCTTGATGTTGTTCCAGAAGAACTCTTTCTGGGAGTAGATCGCGTAGTGCACCGGGTCGACACGAATGATCGCGCGAGCCAGGATCGCCATGTCGTGAGCCGACGAGTAGTGCTCAGGGTTCGGCAGGCCGGTCGGGTTCATGAAGTGGCTGTTGGTCATGCCCAGGTCGGCCACGGTTTTGTTCATCATGTCGGCGAACGCATCTTCGCTGCCGGCGATGTGCTCGGACAGGGCTACGCTGGCGTCGTTACCCGACTGGATGATGATGCCGTGCAGCAGGTCGCTGACGGTCACTTGCGAGCCGACCTTGATGAACATCCGCGAACCGCCGGTGCGCCAGGCGTTTTCGCTGACGGTCACCGGATCGTTTTCGCCGATCTGGCCGCGACGGATTTCCAGGGTCGCGATGTAGGCGGTCATCAGCTTGGTCAGGCTGGCTGGGGGCAGGCGCTGGTCACCGTTGTTCTCCACCAGCACGTTGCCGCTGGCGGCGTCCATCAGGACCCAGGCCTTGGCAGCCAGTTGCGGGGAAGCTGGCACCATTTCAACCGCCCAGGCGGCCGGGGTGATGATCAGCGAAAGAAGCAGGCACGTGCGTTTGGCTAAGGTGGTGATGTTCATCCGTCTCTCGAAATTGCTTATGGAAACTTGCCCTCGCGGGCAAAACTATTCAGACAGCCCGTCGCCAGACTGTCGCGTGTTCGGTTGCATGCCCACCCCTTGCCCCTGGGTTTTTATTGTTCAACGAGCCAACAACCAGGGCTCAAACCCGCATGCGAGCCTGAGCCATCAATCCTTTGTACTGCTTACTCGGCGGTGACCACGCTGGGTTGCCCCAGGTTGGCCAGGCGCACGCTGTTCTGCACTTGCGCAACTTCACTCGGCGAGCCGATCGGCCCCATGCGCACACGGTGCAGGGTCTGCTGGTTACGCACAATAGAGCTGATAAAGACTGGCGCGCTGACCATCCCGCTGAGCTTGGACCTTAGCAGCTCTGCCGCGTCCGGGTTGGCGAAAGCGCCGACTTGCAGGTACTGGCCGCCCACGGTAGAGGCTCCCGGTGCTGCATGCGGAATGACCACCGTGTCCGGGGCGTGCTGCGCCGGCGGCGGGGTCCACTGTTCGATCTTGCCGGCCGAGGCCGTGACTTGCGGTTGCGGGGTTTGCGGTTCGTTGAGCATCAACGGCGCCGGCTTGCCGCGCTGGGCCCAGTACTGGGCCGGGTCGATACCTTCGACCTTCACCCGGGCGGTGCCGATTTCGGCATACCCGAGTTTCTTGGCGGCGGCGTAGGACAAGTCGATGATCCGGTCCGAATAGAACGGCCCACGGTCATTGACCCGCAGGATTACCGAGCGGTTGTTGTCCAGGTTGGTCACGCGTACATAGCTGGGCAGCGGCAGGGTCTTGTGCGCCGCGCTCATGCCGTACAGGTCATAGACTTCGCCGTTGGCGGTGTTCTGGCCGTGGAACTTGGTCCCGTACCAGGACGCCGTACCTGATTGCACGTAGGTCTTGGAGTCTTGCAGCGGGAAGTAGTTTTTGCCCAGCACGGTATAGGGGTTGGCCTTGTAAGGGCCGGTGTGCAGGGTCGGCGTGGCATCCGGGATCTTCGAAACATCCACATCCCACCACGGCGCGCCGTCTTTGTGGGCGCGGTTGATATCCAGCCCCGGCTGGGAGCGGATCGCCGTGCCAGCGGTTTTTTGCACCGGTGCACGACTGGTGGAGCAACTGACCACCAATAACGACAATGCGGCGTACGCCAACAGCTTCAGGGGTTTGTACATCGGTGATACCGGCATTACTTGACGCCCCGTGCTTGGACCAGCATGTCTGACAGTTGATGCACGGCCATGGCGTACATCACGCTGCGGTTATAACGCGTGATTGCGTAGAAATTCTTCAGGCCCATCCAGTATTCGGGGCCATTTTCGCCTTCGAGGCGGAACGCCGTCACCGGCATATCATCGCGTGGCGCATTCTGACTCGACCAGCCCAGCGCCCGCAACTCCCCGACCGTCTTGACCGGCTCGATACCCTGGGTCAGGCCTTCATCGGCGCGCTCACCGGTCACATCGGCGCGAATCACCACCGGCTCGCCGGCTACCCAGCCGTGACGCTTGAAATAGCTGGCGACGCTGCCGATAGCGTCATCGGGGTTGCTCCAGATATTGATATGGCCGTCGCCGTCAAAATCCACGGCGTAGGCGCGAAAGCTGCTCGGCATGAACTGCGGCAAGCCCATGGCCCCGGCGTAGGAGCCCTTGAGGGTCAACGGGTCGACCTGCTCTTCACGGGCCAACAACAGGAACTCGCGCAGCTCTTTGCGGAAGAATTCGGCGCGTGGCGGGTAGTCAAAGCCCAGGGTCGACAAGGCGTCGATCACCCGGTAGCTGCCGGTGTTGCGGCCGTAGAAGGTTTCGATGCCGATGATTGCCACGATCACCTGGGCCGGTACGCCGTATTCCTGCTCGGCGCGGGCCAGCGCCGCTTCGTGCTGGCGCCAGAAGTCCACGCCCCGCGCCACGCGGGCGTCGGTCAGGAACATCGGGCGATATTCCTTCCACTGCTTCACGCGCTCGGCGGGCCGGGAGATGGCGTCGAGGATCGCCTGCTTGCGCTGGGCCTCGCGGAACACGCCCATCAGCTGTTCACCGGCGAAACCATAGTCACGGGTCATCTCACCGACAAACTCGGCGACCTGGGGCGAACCGTCGTAGTCGCCGGCCTGCGCTTCCTGCACAGCGGCTCCCAGCAGGCCCAACAGGCCCATCCAGGACACGTGCCGGGCAGCCCAGCCGCGCATTACTTGCATTGACATCTTCACCTTATTCAAACCTGTGCGATCCACTTACGATGGGTATGGATCGACATCAAAACCCCAAACGCTGACAGCAATGTCACCAGCGAAGTTCCGCCGTAGCTAATGAACGGCAACGGCACCCCAACCACCGGCAACAGGCCACTGACCATACCGATGTTGACGAAAACGTAAACAAAAAACGTCATGGTGAGGCTGCCGGCGAGCAATTTGCCAAACAGGGTTTGCGCCTGGGCAGTAATCACCAGGCCGCGCCCGATCAGCAGCAAGTAAATCAGCAACAGTGCGCAGATGCCCACCAGGCCGAACTCCTCGCCCATCACCGCGATAATGAAGTCGGTGTGGCTTTCCGGCAAAAAGTCCAGGTGCGACTGGGTGCCCAGCAGCCAGCCCTTGCCGAATACGCCGCCGGAACCGATGGCCGCCTTGGACTGGATGATGTTCCAGCCGGTGCCCAGCGGATCGCTCTCCGGGTCGAGGAACGTGAGGATTCGCTGCTTCTGGTAGTCGTGCATGAAGAAGAACCACATGGCCACGGCCACCGGCACGGCCGCGGCCAGCACGCTGAGGATCCAGCGCCAGCGCAGCCCCCCCATGAACAGCACGAACGCGCCGCCCGCCAGGATCAGCAGCGAGGTGCCGAGGTCGGGCTGGCGCACGATCAGGATAAACGGCACGCCGATCAATATCAGGCTGATGCCCACGTGCTTGAGCTGGGGCGGCAGTGTGCGTTTTGACAGGTACCAGGCGATGGTCGCCGGCATCAAAATCTTCATGAATTCCGACGGCTGGAAGCGAATCACCCCCGGGATGTTGATCCAGCGCGTCGCACCCATGGCGTTGTGGCCCATGACATCCACCACCACCAGCAGCAACACCCCGGCGACATACCCCAGCGGCACCCAGCGCGCCATGAAACGCGGCTCCAGCTGGGCGATCACCACCATCGACAACAGGCCCAGGCCAAACGACGACGCCTGTTTGATCAGCAAGTCCCAGTTCTTGCCACTGGCCGAATACAACACGAACAGGCTGCCGGCGGCCAGGGTCAGCAGCAGGATCAGCAACGGGCCATCAATGTGCATGCGCTGCAGCAAAGTGGCGCGGCGGCGCATCACATCCTCGCTGGAGAGGATGCGGTCAAAATTACTCTTCAAGGGCCGTAGCCTCCACACTGGATGGGGTGCCGCCATATTCGGGCTTGAGCTTGCCGTCTTCGGTCAACAGCCAGGCATCCATGATCTGACGCACCACGGGCGCTGCTACGCCGGAACCGGATTCACCGTTCTCGACCATCACCGCCACGACGATCTTCGGGTTGTCGGCCGGAGCAAAGCCGACGAACAAGGCGTGGTCACGGTGGCGTTCCTGAACCTTGGAGCGGTCGTATTTCTCGCCCTGCTTGATCGCGACCACCTGGGCCGTACCGCTCTTGCCGGCAATCCGGTATTGCGCACCGGCTGCCGCTTTACGAGCGGTACCCCGGGCGCCGTGCATCACTTGCTGCATGCCGTGGTTGACCTTGGTCCAGTCGGACGGGTCGCGCAGCACAATGTCGGGAATCGGGTTTTCGTCCACCGGGCGTTCGCCCTCGATGGTCTTGGCCAGGTGCGGGCGGTTCCACACCCCTTTGTTGGCCACCAGCGCGGTGGCCTGGGCCAGTTGCAGCGGCGTGGCCTGCATGTAGCCCTGGCCGATCCCCAGGATCAGGGTTTCGCCCGGGAACCAAGCCTGGCGCCGGGTCGCACGCTTCCACTCGCGGGACGGCATCAGGCCAGGGGATTCTTCGAACATGTCCAGGGAGACTTTCTGACCAAGGCCGAACTTGCCCATGTAGGCCGACAGCCGATCAATCCCCAGCTTGTGGGCCAGGTCATAGAAGTAGGTGTCGTTGGAACGCATGATCGCCGTATCCAGGTCCACATAGCCGTCGCCGGTGCGGTTCCAGTTACGGTATTTGTGATCGTAGTTGGGCAGCATGTAGTAGCCGGGGTCGAACACCCGGCTCGACGCCGTGACCACGCCCGAGTCCAGGCCGGCAATCGCTACCGCCGGCTTGATGGTCGAGCCCGGCGGATACAGGCCGCGCAATACGCGGTTGAACAGCGGCCGGTCGATGGAATCACGCAGCTCGGCGTAGGCCTTGAAGCTGATCCCGGTGACAAACAGGTTGGGGTCAAAACTTGGCTGGCTGACCATCGCCAGCACTTCGCCAGTGCTCGGATCCAGTGCCACCACGGCACCCCGACGCCCGCCCAGGGCCATCTCCGCCGCTTCCTGCAACTTGATGTCCAGGCTCAGCACGATGTCCTTGCCGGGCACCGGGTCGGTACGCTTGAGCACCCGCAGCACGCGGCCACGGGCGTTGGTCTCGACTTCCTCGTACCCCACCTGGCCGTGCAGTTCCGGCTCGTAGAAACGCTCGATGCCGGTCTTGCCGATATGGTGGGTGCCGCTGTAGTTGACCGGGTCGAGGGTCTTCAGCTCTTTCTCGTTGATCCGGCCCATGTAGCCGACCGAATGCGCAAAGTGCGCCCCTTGCGGGTAGTGGCGAACCAACTGCGCCACCACTTCCACACCCGGCAGACGGAACTGGTTCACCGCGATCCGGGCGATCTGCTCTTCGGTCAGCTCGAACAGGATCGGCACCGGCTCAAACGGCCGGCGCCCCTGTTTCATGCGCTTTTCGAAAATCACCCGGTCTTCCGGCGTCAGTTGCAGCACCTCGACGATCACATCAAGGATCTGCTGCCAGTCACCGGAGCGTTCGCGGGTCATGCTCAGGCTGAAGCTGGGCCGGTTATCCGCTACCACCACGCCATTGCGGTCGAAAATCAGCCCACGGGTCGGCGGAATCGGCTGCACGTGCACCCGGTTGTTTTCCGACAATGTGGAGTGATAGTCGTACTGGATCACCTGCAGGAAATACAGGCGCGCAATCAGCACCCCCAGCAATGCCACCACCAAAATCGCGCCAAACACCACCCGCGCGCGTACAAGACGTGCGTCTTTCTCGTGGTCCTTGATGCGGATCGGCTGGGTCATCAGGCAGGGCGCAGATTATTTGTGGTAAGGGTGCCCGGACAGAACTGTCCAGGCGCGATACAGCTGTTCACCGATCAGAATTCTTACCAGCGGGTGCGGCAGTGTCAGGGGCGACAGCGACCAGCGCTGGTCCGCCCGCGCGCACA
Source organism: Pseudomonas sp. D8002 (assembly GCF_013385695.1). Lineage (NCBI taxonomy): Bacteria > Pseudomonadati > Pseudomonadota > Gammaproteobacteria > Pseudomonadales > Pseudomonadaceae > Pseudomonas > Pseudomonas sp. D8002. The sequence continues at coordinate 113,909 of NZ_JACAPM010000040.1, read as the reverse complement.
CTTCCGGCGCCAGCCCCTCGGGGCCGCCGACCATGAAGTTGACCGTGCGCGAATCCAGGCGCCAGCGATCCAGTTCCACCGCCAACTGCTCGGTGCTCCAGGGCTTGCCGTGCACTTCGAGGGTCACGATCCGCTCGTTGGGCCCGACCTTGGCCAGCATGGCTTCGCCTTCCTGACGGATAAAGCGGGCCACGTCGGCGTTCTTGCCCCGGGTATTGAGCGGTATTTCCACCAGTTCCAGCGCCAATTCGGATGGCAGGCGCTTGGCATATTCATGCCAGCCTTCTTCCACCCACTTGGGCATGCGTGAACCGACAGCGATCAGACGCAGGCGCACAGCCGTTCCTTATTCCTGGTCTTTGTTGAGCTTGTCGAAGTGCGCGTGGCCGACTTCAGGGCTGTGGTGCTTGCCATCGGCGGCACGGCTCTGCTCGGCGCCTTTCCACAGACGCTCCAGGTCGTAGAACTGACGGGCGTTGCTGGTCATCATGTGAACGATCACGTCGTCCATGTCCAGCAGTACCCAGTCGCTGTCGCCCTTGCCTTCTTCACCCAATGGCTTGACGCCCTGGGCTTTGACCGCTTCGCGAACCTTGTCCAGCATCGCGCCGATCTGGCGGTTGGAGGTACCGGTGGCGATGATCATGAAGTCGGTGATGCTCTGCTTGTCGCGCACGTCCAGGACCTGGATGTCCTGGGCCTTCACGTCTTCCAGGGCAGCCACGGCAACCTTCACCAGCTCTTCGCCGGCCAGCTCAGGGCCGGTGTGGGCTTCTACTGGCAGAGGAGCGCTCTTGAACGTGCCTTTGCGCTTAACTTTGCTTACGTCTTTGTTCGTCATATAAAACTCGTTTTGCTCGTATGTTCGGGCGCTCGCTGCACGACTGTTCGTGCGTTCAAGCGCGCCTTTTCAGTTCGACGCACGGTAAAGCCCGTGCGCATCGATGTAGGCCAGGACCGCGTCAGGCACCAGGAAACGTACCGACTTCCCGCTGGCCAGCAGTTGACGGATCTGGGTGGCAGACACCGCAAGCGGGGTTTGCCAGACGAATGCAATATTCCCGCTCGGCCCGGTCAGGGCCAAAGGGTCACTTACCGACCGCGCCGCCAGCAGGTTGCGCAAGGCATCCGGCGATTCTGCGTCGGCATCCGGGCGTTGCAGCACCAGGATGTGGCAATGCTGGAGCAACTCTTCCCAGCGATGCCAAGTGGGCAGGCCGCAAAACGCGTCCCAGCCCAAAAGTAGAAATAACTGGTCATCGGCGGCCAACTCGGCCCGCATCAGTTCCAGGGTGTCGACAGTGTAGGACGGTTTGTCGCGCTTGAGTTCGCGGTCGTCCACCACCAGCGGTGCAATGCCGGCCACAGCGAGGCGGACCATCTCCAGGCGCTGCTGCGCAGACACCTGCGGCGTATCGCGATGGGGCGGCCGGGCATTCGGTGCCAGGCGCAGTTCATCCAGCCCGAGGGCGTCCGCGACTTCCAGTGCACTGCGCAAATGGCCGATGTGCACGGGGTCGAAGGTGCCGCCGAGCAGCCCGATGCGTTTACCCATCAAGTGCGCACATGACCGTCACCGAACACCACGTACTTCTCGCTGGTCAGCCCTTCCAGGCCAACCGGGCCGCGTGCGTGGAGCTTGTCGGTGGAGATACCGATCTCCGCCCCCAGGCCGTACTCGAAGCCGTCGGCAAAGCGCGTCGAGGCGTTGACCATCACCGAAGCGGAATCCACTTCGTTGAGGAAACGCCGGGCATCACTGAAATGCTCGGTGACAATGGCGTCGGTGTGCTTGGAGCCGTATTGATTGATGTGTTCGATGGCCTGGTCCAGGTCGTCGACGATGCGGATCGACAGGATCGGCGCCGTGTATTCGGTGTACCAGTCCTGCTCGGTGGCCTCGATCACGTCGCTGCCGAGGATCGCCCGGGTACGCTCGCAACCACGCAGTTCAACGCCCTTGTCGCGGTAGATGGCAGCCAGCGGCGGCAGCACGCGATCGGCAATGCCGACGTGCACCAGCAGGGTTTCCATGGTGTTGCACGGGGCGTAGCGGTGAGTCTTGGCGTTGTCGGCGATGCGGATCGCCTTGTCGAGGTCAGCTGCGATGTCGATGAACACGTGGCAGACGCCATCCAGGTGCTTGATAACTGGCACCTTGGCATCACGGCTCACGCGTTCGATCAGGCTCTTGCCACCCCGTGGCACGATCACGTCGACGAACTCAGGCATGGTGATAAGCGCACCAACGGCAGCGCGGTCAGTGGTCTCGACCACCTGCACCACTTCGGCGGGCAGCTCGGCCACGGCCAAGCCCTGCTGAATGCACGCGGCGATGGCACGGTTGGAATTGATGGCCTCGGAACCGCCCCGCAGGATGGTGGCGTTGCCCGACTTGAGGCACAGGCTCGCGGCGTCGATGGTCACGTTCGGGCGCGACTCATAGATGATGCCGATCACGCCCAGGGGCACGCGCATCTTGCCGACTTGAATGCCGGAGGGCAGGTAGCGCATGTCGCGGATTTCACCGATGGGGTCAGGCAGCTTGGCCACCTGACGCAAGCCTTCGATCATGTCGTCGATCCGCGCCGGCGTCAGCGCCAGGCGATCCAGCAATGCAGGCTCCAGGCCATTGGCGCGACCGTTGGCCAAATCCTGTTCATTGGCTGCGCTCAGCTCGGAGCGCGAAGCATCCAGAGCGTCGGCGGCCGCCAGCAAGGCGCGGTTCTTCTGCGCAGTGCTCGCACGGGCGATCAACCGCGAGGCCTGACGGGCAGCGCGACCCAGGCGGGTCATGTAGTCAAGAACGGACTCAGTCATGGTCTGGTGGGGTCTTGGCAAAGAGGAAAGCGGCAGATTATAGCTGTGACGCCGTCCTACGGACAGCGGTGAGGGGCGGATGGTCGAAATGAACTGTAAAAACCCGACGTTCAGCGGGAATTAAGGCTGGAGTTGTTATCATCCTGTCACATTTAGCCGTATTACCTTTAATCGCCATGTCCAGTTTTTCGCCGCTGATCCCCGCCAACGCCCTGCCCGACGGCTTTTTCGACCGTGACGCGCAACTGCTCGCGCGCGAATTGCTCGGAAAAGTCATTCGCCATCGTGTTGGTGATTTGTGGCTGTCGGCACGAATTATCGAAACCGAAGCGTATTACCTCGCCGAAAAAGGCAGCCACGCGTCCTTGGGCTACACAGAAAAGCGTAAGGCTTTGTTTCTGGATGGCGGGCACATCTATATGTACTACGCCCGCGGCGGTGATTCGCTGAACTTCAGCGCCCACGGTCCGGGCAATGCGGTGCTGATCAAATCAGCCTATCCGTGGGTCGACGAAGTCTCCGGCCCGGCCAGCCTGGCGCAGATGCTGCTGAATAACCCGGACGCCAGCGGCAGGCCACGCCCCTCGCAAAAGCTGTGCGCCGGCCAGACCTTGCTGTGCAAGGCGCTGGGTTTGAAGGTGCCGATGTGGGACGCCAAGCGCTTTGACCAGGAACTGCTCTACGTGGAAGACGTAGGGCTGGCGCCAGCGCAGATCATCCAGACCACCCGCCTGGGCATTCCCGGTGGGCGCGATGAACACCTGATGTACCGCTTCGTCGATGCCGGTTATGCGCCGTATTGCACACGGAACCCGCTGCGCCGGGGCCAGGTCGAAGGCCGCGACTATTTTTTGATTTGAAAACATACATAAACCTGTAGGAGCCCGGCTTGCCCGGCGATAGCGGACTCAAGGACGCCATCGCCGGCAAGCCGGGCTCCCACAAGGACGATCTACAAAAGGGAGTTGATTGTATGGGCCCATGGCTCGATAGCATTACCGGCTGGCTGACCCTGAACCCGCAATGGCTGGCCGTGGCGGTGTTTATCGTGGCGTGCGTGGAGTGCCTGGCCATTGCCGGCCTGATCGTACCTGGCACGGTATTGCTGTTTGCCATCGCCGCCCTGGCCGGCAGCGGCGCACTGTCACTGGGAGAAACCCTGTTGCTGGGCTTCCTCGGCGGCGTGCTGGGCGATGTTGTTTCCTACTTCCTCGGTCGCCATTTCCACCAGAACATCCGGCGCCTTCCCGGCCTGCGGCATCACCCGGAATGGATGAGCGGCGCCGAGGCCTACTTCCAGAAGTACGGCATCGCCAGCCTGTTGGTAGGCCGCTTCATTGGCCCGCTGCGGCCAATGTTGCCGATGGTTGCGGGCATGTGCGACATGCCCTTCCCACGTTTTGCCGCCGTGAGCCTGCTGGCCGGCGCAGGTTGGTCGGTGGCGTATCTGTTGCCGGGTTGGGCCACCGGCGCGGCCTTCCGCCTGCCATTGCCCGAAGGCTTCTGGCCGGAGGCCGGGATTGTCGCCGCCTGTCTCGCAGTGTTGATCGGCGTAAGCCTCAACAGCAGCCTGCGCGGCCATCGGCGCGCCACCCTATGGATTGGCTGCATTGGCGGCACACTGTTGATCGCGTTGTTTATCGGCTATCCCTACCTCAACGACTTTGACCAGGGCTTGATGGCACTGGTGCAGGAACACCGCGGCCCTGCGATCGACCGGGCAATGGTGATGGTGACCCAGCTCGGCGAGTTCAAGAAGATGTTTGTCGCCAGCGCGGTGCTGACCGGCCTGCTGGTGGTGGCGCGGCAATGGCGCCAGGCAATCTTTGTCGGCGCCACCCTGCTGGGCGCGGCGCTGATCAATACCGGGACCAAGCTGTTTTTTGCGCGGATGCGCCCCGAAGTGCTGACCGACCCACTCACCAGCTTCAGCATGCCCAGCGGCCATGCGTCCGGCTCGTTTGCATTCTTCCTGGCCTTGGCAGTGCTTGCCGGTCGCGGTCAACCGACACGACTGCGCCTGACCTGGCTGGTGCTTGGCTGCATTCCCGCCGCCACCATCGCGATTTCCCGGGTGTACCTGGGTGCACACTGGCCGACGGACATCCTGGCCGGCACCCTGCTGGCAATGACGGTGTGCGCCTTCAGCCTGACGTTAAGCCAGCACCGCAGCCTGTTGCCACCGATGCCGCCGAGAGTCTGGTGGCTGATCCTGCCGGTGTGTGGCGCGGTGCTCGGGTTCATTGCGTTTACCGGCACTTCCCACGCGCTGCTGAGGTATGCCTACTAGGCAGGCCCCAGCCAATCCAGGGGTGCAGCGCGGCGTTCGACGCTGCGCTCGCGCCGCTCCAGAAGCATTTCGTCAGCCATCTCCGCGGCGCGTTCGGCGATGTACTCCGCGCCGCGACCGTCGTTCATATGAAGAATTTGCGTGGTGACGGCCATAAAAAACGCATCCCACACGACTTGCTCCGATTGCGAAAGCCGAATCATCCTTTCCCCCTGATCATCGTTACGTGACTGCCAACTATTTCAGGCAACGGGATCAGGACAACCACGGAAAATCTGAAGACCGGGAAGGACAAGTCCGAGTGACACTCGCGGGTCAGGTGAACAGCTCGCCCTGCAACTCATCCAGCAGCAACTGGATCGCGTCCAGGCGCTGTTGCGGGTCATCGAGTTGCAACAGGTCGATCTTGTCGGCCTCGGTAAAGGGCAGCAGATAGGCCAACTGATTGCCCAGGGCTTGCTGTCCATCGGCGTGGGTGCCCATATCCAAAGACGCCACCATCGGATGCTCGGCCAGGGCATGAAGCAACGCCAGCAAGTCAGCGTCTTCCTCTTCCAGCGGTTGCTCGGGATGCTCGTGCAGCCATTGCACCTCGGCCACCAGCAACTGGTCCTTCTGCACACCGGCATCACGCACGCGGAAACGCCGGCCACCCTCGACCCGAATCCCCAGCAGGCCATTGTCCTGCTGCTTGAAGTCGCGGATCAGCGCCTCGCAGCCAATCAACGCATAGCCATCCGGCGCCAGCCCCACTTCCTTGCCGTCGAGGATGCACACCACGCCAAAGCTTTCGCCCTTTTTCATGCAGCGGCTGATCATGTCCAGGTAACGCGCCTCGAACAGCTGCAGGTCGAGGGTGCACCCGGGAAACAGCACGGTATTGAGCGGGAAAAGCGCCAGACTCATAAAGGTTTCCTTAAACCCGACTTAAATAACCAGCGACACGGCCAACGGCAGGAACACCGCCGTGGCCACGCCCATCAGACTCATGGCCAGCGCCGCAAAGGCGCCGGTCTCTTCGCTTTCCTGCAAGGCCACCGACGTACCTACGGCGTGGGCGGTCATGCCCAGCGCCATACCGCGCGCTTCGGGGCTGTGCACGCCCAGCCGTGACAGATACGCCGGACCGATCATCGCACCGATCACCCCGGTAATCAGCACGAACACCGCCGCCAGTGCCGCCACGCCGCCGATCTGCTCGGCCACCAGCATCGCAATCGGTGAGGTCACGGACTTGGGTGCCATGGTCATCAGCATCATGTGTTCGGCGCCAAACCACCAGCCCAACAGCACGCACAGGCCGGTGGCCAATACGCCTCCCACCACCAGCGTAGTAAAAATCGGCCAGAACAATTGGCGAATTCGTCGCAGATTCAGGTAAAGCGGCACCGCCAGGGCTACCGTCGCCGGGCCCAGCAGGATGCTCATGATCTCGGTGCTCTTGCGGTACTCGACGTACGTCAGGCCACAGCCGAGCAACACGCCGATCACCAACAGCATCGACACCAGCACCGGTTGCAGGAAAATCCAGCGGGTTTTCTCGAAACCGGCCAGCACCAGCTGATAGGCGCCGAGGGTGATGCCGATGCCGAACAACGGGTGATGAATCACGGCGGCCCAGGCGCCCTGCCAGTCCAGTGTCATTGGCCGTCCTCCCGCTGCGCCTGGCGCTTGACCAGTTTCTGCATCAGCACGCCGACAAAGCCCATGGCGATCACCAGCGACAGCACCAGCGCGCCGACGATGGCCCAGAAGTCGGCGGCAATGTCCTTGGCATACACCATCACACCGACCGCAGGCGGCACCAGCAGTAGCGGCAAATAACGCAGCAGACTGCTGGCCGCCAGGCTCAGGGGTTCACCGACTTCGCCGCGCCACACCAGGAAGGCCAGCATCAGCAGCAGCCCGATAATCGGCCCCGGCAGCACCGGGACAAACAAATGATTGATCGCCGTGCCGAGTAATTGAAACAGCACCAGCCATGTCAGACCGCGTAACAGCATCCGTTCTTCCCCCCAAAAGCGTGTCGGCATTATAAGCACGCTGCCTCTATGGAGCGGCATTCGCCAAAAGCATGGTGGGTTGACCGGGCCAAGTGCCCGTGATGATCTACATTGGTTCTCTGGACCTGTCCAAAACTACAAAAACGATGAAGCCAACCGAGCAAAGAAGGAGAGTCGCAATGCCCTCAGTACCCGTAGCGCAACTCAAAGAATATGTCGGCAAGGAACTGGGACGTTCTGCATGGCTCACCATCGACCAGGAACGTATCAACCTGTTCGCGGAAGCCACCGGCGATTTTCAGTTCATCCACGTCGACCCGGTGAAAGCCGCCCAGACCCCGTTTGGCGGCACCATCGCCCACGGTTTCCTGTCGCTGTCGCTGATACCCAAGCTGATCGAAGACATCCTGATCATGCCCGAAGGCCTGAAGATGGCGGTCAACTATGGCCTGGACAGCGTGCGCTTCATCCAGCCCGTGAAGGTCGACTCCAGGGTTCGCCTGGCCGTGACCCTGACCGACGCCACCGAGAAAAAACCTGGGCAATGGTTGCTTAAAGCCACCTGCACCCTGGAAATCGATGGCCAGGAAAAACCGGCCTACATTGCAGAATCGTTGTCACTCTGCTTCGTCTGAAGCCTGGCTGTGGTGAGCGCGTCCGCTCACCACAATTCATGTAAATTTATGTATAGATCTCGCAGCTGCGGCATACTCGGCGCTCAATTATCCGGATCCCGCTATGCGCCCACTCGCTCCCCTTGCTCTTGTCCTGTTGCTCACCGCGTGCGGCGACGGCGAATCGCTGTTGCCGCCCGATGCGCGGCTGCCCGATGGCGGTCGTTACCGTGGCGATGTGGTCAATGGCTTGCTGCAAGGCCAGGGCCGGGTGGATTACCCCAATGGCAGTTGGTACGCGGGCCAGTTCGATAAAGGCCAGTGGCACGGCCAGGGCGAATGGCATGGCAGCAACGGCGAGGTCTATAAAGGCCAGTTCCAGCAGGGCCTGTTCGACGGCCAGGGCAGCCTGACCACGGCGGGCAACAGCTACGTCGGCGGTTTCAAACAAGGCAAGCGCAACGGCGAAGGCACCCTCAAAGAGGGGCAGATGACCTATCGCGGCGAATTCAAGGACGACCAGTATTCCGGCCTCGGCCGCCTCGAGCTGGCCGACGGCAGCCAGTACCAGGGCCAGTTCGCCCACGGCAAGCCCAACGGCGAAGGCCAGCGCAACGACGACAGCGGCAACCAGTTCAGCGGCCGCTTCGTCGATGGCCAGCTGGAGGGCAACGGCACCTTCAACAGCGCCGACGGCGACATGTACATCGGCCATTTCAAACAAAACCAGCTCAACGGCAAGGGCCGCTACGAAAACGCCGACGGCGACGTATGGATCGGCGAATTCAAGGAAGGCGCCCTCAGCGGCAAGGGCGAACTGATCGGCGTCGATGGCAGCCACTACGTCGGCCAGTTCGTCGACTGGCGCTTCACAGGCACAGGCCGCCTGAACCTCACCGACGGCAGCTTCTATATTGGCGGCTTCGACAGCGACAGCTATCAAGGTCGTGGCACTTTGGTGCTCACCGACGGCACCGTGCAGGCCGGCACCTGGGTCAACGGCATGCGCGTGCGCGACGCCGAGGGCAAATTGTTGCCTGACCCGCTGGAAATCGGCCTGTTTGCCCAGGGCCACTTGCTGGATGCCGCCCTCGCCGCCGTGCCCGCGTCCAAATCGGGGGTGGAGCTGTACACCCTGGTGGTGGCCGGCGACGGCAAACAAAGCGTGTTCCTGCGCGAAGCCGACTACGTCAGCAACATGCTTGCCACGCGCTTCGGCGCCTACGGCCAGATCCGCCTGGTGAACCATCGCGACCATATTGCCGACCGCCCGATGGCCACTCGCGAAAGCCTGCGCCGCGCAGTCCAGACCCTGGCCGAACGCAGTGGCCCGCAAGACCTGGTGTTTATCTACCTGACCAGCCACGGCACCCACGAGCACGAACTGGTGCTCGACCAGCCGCGCATGGAGCTGGCCGACCTGCCGGCCGATGAGCTGGCCGCCGTGCTGGCACCGCTGAAGAACCGCGACAAGATCATCGTGATTTCGGCCTGCTACTCCGGCGGGTTCATCCCGGCCCTGAAGGACGAACACACCCTGATCATGACCGCCTCGCGCGCCGATCGTGTGTCGTTCGGCTGCTCCGAAGAAGCCGACTTCACCTACTTCGGCGACGCCCTCTTTGCCCAGGCCTTCAACCAGACCGACGACTTGCAGCAAGCCTTCAAGCTGGCACAGACCCACGTGGCCGAACGCGAACAGGCGGACAACTTCGAAGCCTCCGAACCGCAGATCTGGGCCCCCAAAGGCGTAATCGCCCATTGGCAATTATTACGCAAACAGCAGGCACGAAAGGCGCTCGAAAGCGTCTCAATGAATAGCAAGGAAGCCAAGAGCAACTAAGCTGAATCTGTATCAAGGGGGAAACATCATGTACCTGACGCCTCAGCATATCTTGCTCGCCGGAGCCTCCGGCCTGACCGGGGAGCACCTGCTGGACCGCCTGCTCAACGAGCCGACCGTGACCCGCGTGCTGGCACCCAGCCGCAAGCCTCTGGCCGAGCATCCACACCTGGAAAACCCGGTGGGCGACCCGGCAGTATTCCTGCCGCAACTGAGCGGCCAGGTGGACATCGCCTTCTGCTGCCTGGGCACCACCATCAAGCAGGCCGGCTCCGAAGAAGCGTTCCGCGCCGTCGACCTGGACATGGTCGTGGCCTTTGCCAAGCGCGCCCGGGAAATGGGGGCGCGGCACCTGATCGTGATCAGCGCAATCGGTGCCGACCCGAAATCCTCGATCTTCTACAACCGCGTCAAGGGCGAGATGGAACAGGCGTTGAAAGCCCAGGATTGGCCGCAGTTGACCATCGTCCGACCTTCGCTGTTGTTGGGTGAGCGATTGGAACCGCGGCTGGCCGAGCAACTGGCCGGGCCATTGTCGCGGCTGATTCCGGGCAAGTACCACGGCATTGAAGTGTGCGAACTGGCGCGGGCGATGTGGCGACTGGCGCTGGAAGAGCAGGATGGGGTGCGGGTTATAGAGTCGGACGAGCTGCGCAAGCTCGGCAAATAACACGTAATTCCAGGCAGGACACCATCCAAATGTGGGAGCGGGCTTGCTCGCGAATGCGGTGGATCAGTCAATGATACAGTGACTGATCCACCGCATTCGCGAGCAAGCCCGCTCCCACATTGGATTTCTGTTAATACTGGGATTAAGTACTACAGCCCGCCCGTCGCATTGAACCCAACCCCCAGCACCGTCAGCACCGACAGCGGCAACAGCAGCGTGTCGAGCAAGGCACTGGCCGGCAGGTCGACATGGGGATAGCTCGGCGCCTCGGCCCCAAAACGGTCCATCGCGCAGCACCCGCCCTGAATCGCATACATGTCCAGCCGCGTGCCGGCATACACCACCGGCGCGCCGGGCTGGGCGGCGTCCAGGGTTCGCGCAGTCGCACACCCGGTCAGTTGCAGCGCCAGCAGCACCATCAATAGTTTATTCATCACTGCTCAAATGGTGCTCGCCCCAGCGCGGCAGCATGTCCTGGGGAATGTTCAGCAGGTTGAGAATCCGCGCCACCACAAAGTCCACCAGGTCATCGATGGTCTGCGGCTGGTGATAGAAGCCCGGCGACGCCGGCAAGATAGTCACGCCCATGTTCGACAGCTTGAGCATGTGCTCCAGATGGATGCTCGAATACGGCGCTTCGCGTGGTACCAGAATCAACTGGCGACGCTCCTTCAAGGTCACGTCCGCCGCACGCTCGATCAGGTTGTTGCAGGCGCCCGTGGCAATCGCCGACAGGGTCCCGGTGGAACACGGCACCACCACCATCGCGGCCGGCGCACCGGAGCCCGACGCCACCGGTGACATCCAGTCTTCCTTGCCATAGACCTTGATCTGCCCCGCCGCCGCACCGGTGTACTCGGTGAGGAAGGCCTGCATCATCTGCACTTTGGGCGGCAACGCCACATCGGTCTCGGTGGCCAGCACCAGTTGCGCGGCCTTGGAGATCAGGAAGTGCACCTCGCGGTCTTCGCGCACCAGGCAGTCCAGCAGGCGCAAGCCATAGGGCGCGCCGGACGCACCGGTCATCGCCAGGGTGACGCGTTCCGGGCCGCTCACTTCAGGGCCTCGGCGAGTTTGCCATGCAGGCCGCCAAAGCCGCCGTTGCTCATGATCACCACGTGAGTGCCGGGCCTGGCCTGGTGTTTCACGTGTTCGATGATGCCTTCCAGTGAGTCGCGGCAAATCGACGGCACCGTGCACAACGCGGCGATGGCAGGCAGGTCCCAACCGAGGTTGGCCGGCGCGTACCACACAACCTGGTCGGCATCGTTGACGCTTTCCGGCAAACCATCACGGTGGGCGCCCAGCTTCATGGAGTTGGAGCGCGGCTCGATAATCGCGATCACCTGGGCATCACCCACACGCTTGCGCAAGCCATCCAGGGTAGTGGCGATGGCCGTCGGGTGGTGGGCAAAGTCGTCATAGATGGTAATCCCATTCACTTCGGCGACCTTTTCCATCCGGCGCTTGACGCTTTTGAACGCGCTCAAGGCCGCAATGCCCATGGACGGCACCACGCCGACATGCCGCGCAGCCGCCAGGGTGACCAAGGCATTGGCGACGTTGTGCTGGCCGGTCATGTCCCAATCGACGATGCCTTGGGCGACGCCTTCGAACAGTACTTCAAATTTGGAGCCATCTTCGCTCAGCAGTTTGACCTGCCATTGGCCGCCAGCACCGGTGGTTTGTACCGGGGTCCAGCAGCCCATCTCGATAACTCGCTGCAGGGCAGGCTCGGTGGTGGGGTGAATCACCAGGCCTTCGCTGGGAATGGTGCGCACCAAGTGGTGGAACTGCCGCTCGATGGCCGCCAGATCAGGGAAGATGTCCGCGTGATCGAACTCCAGGTTGTTCAGGATCGCCGTACGCGGGCGGTAGTGAACGAACTTGGAGCGTTTGTCGAAGAACGCGCTGTCGTACTCATCGGCCTCGATGACAAAAAACGGGGTGTCGCCGAGGCGCGCCGACACCGAGAAATTCTGCGGCACGCCACCAATCAGGAAGCCCGGGCTCATGCCCGCATGCTCCAGCACCCAGGCCAGCATGCTGCTGGTGGTGGTCTTGCCATGGGTACCGGCAACGGCGAGTACCCAACGGCCTTGCAACACATGGTCGGCCAGCCATTGCGGGCCAGACACGTACGGCAAACCTTTATTCAGTACATATTCGACTGCCGGGTTACCGCGCACCATGGCATTGCCGATCACGACAAGGTCCGGGACCGGGTCGAATTGCGCCGGGTCATAACCTTGGGTCAGCTCAATGCCCTGGGCCTGCAGTTGCGTGCTCATGGGTGGGTAAACGTTGGCATCGGAGCCAGTAACATGATGGCCCAGTTCTTTGGCGAGCACCGCCATGGAGCCCATGAACGTGCCGCAAATACCGAGAATATGAATGTGCATAGTCGACCTCGTAAAACATCGAGGCAGGTTAGCGCAGGGAAGGGAAAATCGCACTCTTTAGCTGTAGCACGCAGGCCTTGGGGGGTAGCCGCCATTGTTTGTCAGAGCGTAGGGGAATATTCGATAAGTCCGGTGCCACAGGATGCATGCATGGCATCGGACCCATCGCCAGTTTGACTGAGCATCATCCATGACTCGAAAGTTTACGCGGGGTTATGTCACACGACTTTTGTTTCGGCAGACTCTGCCGGTAATGACAGCGTTCCCATGTGCAACAACTTCCCTATGAACTTGTTTAATGCGTCGAATTTTTTATCAATAACATCCAGACGGCCTTTGTCATCGGTGCCGTCTGCGGGAGTGGCAATGTAAGGCCGGAATACCATGTCGTTTTCGTCCGCCAGTTTTTTAAGCTGTTCCTCCGCAGTTTTATACAAGGCCTCAAGCGTTTCCAGGCGCTCGCTTGGCGTACGCGACGAGGAGTCGCTCATTTTAAGTGCCGGAGCATTCGTTCCTTGACGCATTGCCATAATATTGTTGGCAATGACTTCCATGCGCAACTCGGCCAGGCCCAAGCGCGCGGTCGTGGCACCCGTGTCGGTGTCCTGCGTGGCGACGACCGATGTTGTCCCGTCGGTTTTCGCGGCAGGCACCTGCGTGCTTGGAGCCGGCTGGTGAGCCGGAGGGAGTAGTGGCGTATTGTTTGTAAACTGCGCCTTGATTGTCTCGCCAGACCAAACCGAGCCTGCGTAGGTACCAATACTCAGGGGAGCACTGACCAATCCGCTTACACCCGCACTGACAAAGGCGTCGCGGGCTACCGTCGCAGCCTGGGGCGAGGTGTCGAACACCTTAGCCTTGACCAGGCGATCAGCAACCATCAGGTTTTGAGTCACCTGTGCCATATCTTTAGGATCTGCGCTGGCCTGAGGCTTGAACGGCCGGTTGGCAGACCCTTGGTTCATCAATTTTTGTTGTGTCAGCGTTTGAAAGGTATTGGTTTTCTCGGGCTTGGGTTGGGGTGTGGGGGTTTCTGTGGCCGGATTTTTCCCTAACCGGGGTTTAGGTTGGGGAGCTTTTGGAGGGGTGTTGCCCTGGCCGCCGGGACGTACTACCGGAGGCGTTACACCGCCATTGCGCGTGACCGGTGGTGTATTCACTGGAGGTATATTGACCGTGGTGGGCCGAGATCTAGTAATGTTCATGGTTATTATCTCACTTGTTGTTACTATTTACGCATAAGCGCTATCAGCGAGTTATCGAGAAAATCGATAACCGCCAACTTAGTAACTAAACAGATAATGAACGTTCCAGAAGACAGTCACCTACGCACAAAAATACATGACAAAACATTAGTACGGTGCGACGCCAATTATTTAACGCACAGTCGCTCACAACACAGATTGATCACTCACAGTCAGAACAGTTAACGTCATCATTAAACCTGACGCGCTATACCATACTTACGTAACTTTCTATAAAGCGTATTTCTACTGACTCCAAGCACGGTCGCCACGTGCGTCATATGCCAGCGTTGCTGCACCAATGTTGCCAGCAATGCCTGGCGCTCGGCAGCATCCAGCAATGAGTTTGCCGGTTCACTCACCACCACCGGCACGGTTTGCACGGCACGAATCTGTGCAGGCAGGTCATCAAGCCTCACCCGCCCGTCCTCACACAGTGCGGCGAGGGTGCGCAACACCGTGCGCAACTGCCGCACGTTGCCCGGCCACGCGAACGCCAACAGGGCCTGGCGGGCCTCGCCGTCAAGCTGCACCGCCTGATTTCCCGCTTCTTCGGCCAGCAGGAAGTCCAGCAGCTGCAATTTGTCACTGCGCTCGCGCAACGGCGGCAAGGCCACTTCCAGGCCATTGAGCCGGTAATACAGGTCTTCACGAAAACTACCGTCCTGCACCCGATCAAGCAGATTACGGTGGGTAGCGCTGATAATTCTGACGTCCACCGCTTGCGGTTCACCGCCGATGGGCACTACCAAGCGGTCTTCAAGCACCCTTAATAGCCGGGTTTGCAAAGCCAGCGGCATATCGCCGATTTCATCCAGAAACAACGTGCCACCATCCGCCTGCTGCAGCTTGCCGCGCATGCCTTCCTTGCGGGCGCCGGTAAAACTGCCGCCGCGATAACCGAACAGCTCGCTTTCGATGAGGCTTTCCGGGATGGCTGCGCAGTTGAGGGCCACAAAGGCTTTATCTGCGCGCAGGCTTGCATGGTGCACGGCCTTGGCAAACGCCTCTTTGCCAGACCCGGTTTCCCCCTGGATCAGCAAAGGCACATCACGCTCGAACACCCGCAAGGCTCTGCGGAAATCGTTTTGCAGCGCCGCGTCTCCAAGGCAAATGCCCGGCAATCGCGGCCGCTCCGGCAAGGCGTGGGCCACCGGTACCGGTACGCTGCGTGGCTGGCCGCGCAACACCGCGAACAAGCCACGGCCATCGCGGGTACGCAGGGGCCAGCTGGCGCTGGCGTTCGCGCTGGCACGCCCGAGCAACTCATCGAGCGAACAATCGAAAAACGCCTCGACCGGCTGCCCCAACAACCCGCCACGGATTTGCCCGAGCAGGTTCAACGCACTCTGGTTAACCGCACAAATGCGCCCTTCACCATCGAACGCCAGCAGCCCTTCGCTGAACAGGCCCACAGACTCGGCCTGCAAATGAAAGCGCAGCAACCAGTGGTGCTCAAAATGGCGCAGGAAGTAACAGCTCTCGATCATCTTCGCCGAAAGATTGACCAGTGCCATGGTGTGGAACTGGCTCTGGCGCGACACCGCCTCCCGGGCCGAAGACACATCCAGCACCGCCAGCAGTTCGCCATGAGGGTCGAACACCGGGCTGGCCGAGCAGGTCAGGCCGGTATGTCGGCCACGAAAATGTTCATCGCGATGAATCGTCAGGGACTGGCGCTCCACCAGGCAGGTGCCGATGCCGTTGGTGCCTTCGCAGGCCTCGCTCCAATCGGCACCCAGCCACAGCCCGGCACCCTCGAAGATCTTGCGCTCGCTGGGGGCGGTGACGCAGTTGAGGATCACCCCACGGGCGTCGGTCAGCAGCACCGCATGGCCGGCGCCGGAGAGCTGTTGATGCAGGCTGTTCATTTCATTGCCGGCGATGCTCAGCACTTGTTGCAGGCGTTCGCGGCTTTCCAGCAGGCGGCCATGTTCGAGCACCGTGGGCGCGATGGTCAATGCGGGGTCGAGGTGATAGTCCTCAAGACAACGCAGCCAGGAGCGGGCGATGGACGGATCGCTGCCGGGGCCATGCAGCGGGTCCTGCCCACGGGTGACCGTCAGGACTTGTTGGGCATGGCGACTGAAATGATCGTTTTGCATGTTCTTATTATTCTCCCTGCGTGAAGTACACCGCGCGCGAGTGCCCAGCATCCTCCAGCCTCCCGACCATTGCAATCCCGGGCAGACCCACCGGTCACAGGCTGTACCGCTTATGGCACAAACTGTCACCCAGGCTGTACCAAGCCTGCCACAGCACCGATTTGCAACAACCTCTAAACCCTTGATTTACAGGCTCTACGAGGCACTGGCCCGACCTTTGCTCTACGCTTTAACAAGCACAACCGTGCGTCCTCCAATAAACACAAAAAAGCCAGGAGATACCCACCATGCGTTACGCACACCCCGGTACTGAAGGCGCTATCGTTTCGTTCAAGGCCAAGTACGGCAACTACATCGGCGGTGAGTTTGTCGCGCCGGTCGATGGCAACTATTTCACCAACACCTCGCCGGTCAACGGCAAGCCCATCGCCGAATTCCCGCGCTCCACTGCCAAGGATATCGACAAGGCCCTGGACGCCGCCCACGCCGCCGCTGACGCCTGGGGCAAGACCTCGGCCCAGGACCGCTCGCTGGTTCTGCTGAAAATCGCCGACCGCATCGAACAGAACCTCGAACTGCTGGCCATCACCGAAACCTGGGACAACGGCAAGGCCGTGCGCGAAACCCTGAACGCCGACATCCCGCTGGCCGCGGACCACTTCCGCTACTTCGCCGGCTGCATCCGCGCCCAGGAAGGCAGCAGCGCCGAGATCAACGAACACACCGCCGCTTACCACTTCCACGAACCGCTGGGCGTGGTCGGCCAGATCATCCCGTGGAACTTCCCGCTGCTGATGGCCGCCTGGAAACTCGCGCCAGCCCTGGCCGCCGGTAACTGCGTGGTGCTCAAGCCTGCCGAGCAAACCCCGCTGGGCATCAACGTGCTGATGGAACTGATCGGCGACCTGCTGCCGCCGGGCGTGCTGAACGTGGTGCACGGCTACGGCAAAGAAGCCGGCGAAGCCCTGGCCACCAGCAAGCGCATCGCCAAGATCGCCTTCACCGGCTCCACGCCGGTGGGCTCGCACATCATGCACGCGGCCGCCGAGAACATCATTCCGTCCACCGTTGAGCTGGGCGGCAAGTCGCCGAACATCTTCTTCGCCGACATCATGAAAGCCGAACCGCAATTCATCGAGAAGGCCGCCGAAGGTTTGGTGCTGGCGTTCTTCAACCAGGGCGAAGTGTGCACCTGCCCTTCCCGCGCGCTGGTGGAAGAGTCGATCTACGACGACTTCATGAAAGTGGTGATGAAAAAGGTCGAGTCGATCAAACGTGGCGACCCGCTGGACACCGACACCATGGTCGGCGCCCAGGCGTCCGAGCAGCAATTCGACAAGATTTTGTCCTACCTCGAAATCGCCAAGGGCGAAGGCGCCGAGCTGCTGACTGGCGGCAAGGTCGAGAAGCTGACCGGCGATCTGGCCACCGGCTATTACATCCAGCCAACCCTGCTCAAGGGCACCAACAAGATGCGGGTGTTCCAGGAAGAAATCTTTGGCCCGGTGGTGAGCATCACCACGTTCAAGGATGAAGCCGAAGCCCTGGCGATTGCCAACGACACCGAGTTCGGCCTGGGTGCCGGCCTGTGGACCCGCGACATCAACCGCGCGTACCGCATGGGCCGGGCGATCAAGGCCGGGCGTGTATGGACCAACTGCTATCACCTGTACCCGGCGCATGCCGCGTTCGGTGGTTACAAGAAGTCCGGTGTGGGCCGTGAGACTCACAAGATGATGCTTGATCACTATCAGCAGACCAAAAACCTGCTGGTGAGCTACGACATCAACCCGCTGGGCTTCTTCTAACTCACAACCCGCTCCCACA